>JAFVEW010000037.1 GCA_017475805.1 Synergistaceae bacterium
ACGTTAGCGTGAAAATTTTCCGGTAGTTTGTCGAATGAAATTATATTAGCGTCCTTAACTCGAATTTTTTTAGAATATAAATTCGTTTCGTCTTCATATGAGAGAGTTATGTTGTTTGACTCGTTATCAATCTTAGAAACATAAAGCCGTGATTTTGCCGCCACTCCGAGCCCTCGTCTTTGTCCGGCTGTGTAATGAATTATGCCTTTGTGAGTGCCTAAAATTTTTCCGGCTGAATCTATAAAATTTCCGGCCGGGTATTTTTTGCCAGTGAAAGTTTCGATAAAATTTCCGTAGTCGCCGTCGGGTATGAAGCAAATATCTTGAGAGTCATGTTTCCGGGCGTTGACGAAATTTAATTCAGATGCAAGCTCGCGGACTTCTGTTTTTTTCATGCCGCCTAAAGGAAATTCCGTCCGTGATAACTGTTCTTGAGTCATCATATATAAAACGTAACTTTGATCGCGCGATAAATCTTCGGCTTTGAATAATAAAAATCTTCCTGAAGAACTTTTTTGAATTTTCGCGTAATGACCTGTCGCGATTTTTTCAAGCCCTGATTCATTCGCATGTTTTAATAAATATCCGAACTTCAAAAATTTGTTGCAGTCTATGCAGGGATTAGGTGTGCCGCCGTCCTCGTAAACGCTCACGAATTTTTTTATCACGCTGTCTTCAAATTCTTGCATGTAGTTCAAAACTTCGTGTTCGATGCCGAGAGTGTCGCAAATTTTTTTAGCGTCGATTATATTTTCGCGCGAGCAGCAAGGATATTTTGACGAAACTCCGAGCGACTCGTTCAAAAATAAAAGCATCGTTGCGCCGCGACAAGTTTTATATTTTTGCGTCATTAAATAAGCGGAGACGCTGCTGTCAACGCCACCGCTCATAGCTATTAAAATGCTCATATTAAAAATTTTTTACTTAACTAATTCGGCCATTTTCTTGAGTCTTCTAAGGGCTTCATCAAGGACTTCTTCGGAGCGGGCGAAATGGAATCGAATTAAATTATTAATCGGCTCTCTAAAGAAACTCGAACCGGGAACGGCCGCGACTCCGATATTTTTAATTACCCATTCGCAAAATTCTAAATCCGTCCAGCCTTTGAACTGCTCAAGCTCAAGGAAATTAGAAATGTCGACCATTACGAAATAAGAACCCTGAGGAACGTTGTGCTTCAAGCCTGCTTCGTCAAGACCTGCTAAGAATTTATCGCGCTTGTGAGTGTATTTTTCTTTGAGGTCGGCGTAATACTCGTCGGGCATTAAGAAGGCTTTAACTGCTGCTTCCTGCAAAGGCGCGGCGGCTCCGACGGTTAAGAAGTCGTGAACTTTTCTTGCTCCTTCAACGACGTATTCAGGCCCGATTAAATAGCCTAAACGCCAGCCGGTGATCGAGTAAGTTTTTGAAAGCGAGTTGCAGGTTATAACGTGGTCAAACATCCCGGGAAGTCCCGAAGCGTGGACGTGTTTATAAGGGTCAAAAACGATATGCTCGTAAACTTCGTCGGTGATAACGAAAGCGTCATATTTGACGGCCAAATTACAAATTTCCGTGAGTTCTTCTTTCGTGAAAACTTTTCCGCAAGGGTTTGAAGGGTTGCAGACGACAATAGCCTTTGCGCCGTCTTTGAATCCCTGCTCGATGATTTTAATATCATAATTATAAGTCGGCGGCACTAAAGGCACATAAATAGGGGAAGCTCCCGATAAAATAGCGTCCGCGCCGTAATTTTCATAGAATGGCGAGAAAACTAAAACTTTGTCGCCGGGATTGCAGATTGTCATCATCGCGCACATCATTGC
Organism: Synergistaceae bacterium; assembly: GCA_017475805.1. The sequence goes on from JAFVEW010000037.1 coordinate 1,806, forward strand.
TTCGGTGCTTCCGCAGGTTATAACGATTTCTTTTTCGGGGTCAATGTCGCGTCCGATAGCTTTGCTTTGTTTTGCGCAGACGGCGTCGCGGAAATTTTTAGCTCCGAATGTTATTGCGTATTGGTGAGGACCCGTGTAGGCAGTTTTTGCGAGCGAGTCTAACATTTCTTTAGGCGGATCCCAATCAGGGAAGCCCTGAGAAAGATTTATAGCGTCGTATTTATTGCAGATTCTTGTCATTCGTCGGATAACGGAGTCTGTGAAAGTGCCTACTCTGTTGCTGAGTTTTGGCATAGTGAATTTTCAAATCCTTTCGTAACTTTTAATTTATCTTTTCACAGGGAATTTTAATTTTTATTCAGTCAATTTGCAAGATTTTTAATAATTAAGACCTAAAAATGAGGAAGCAAAAAATTTTTTCACTCATCATTCCTCACTCCTAATTTCTAATTAAAATTAAATTCTGTCGCTATATGGCAAGGACTTTATATAATTTTCAATAAAATTCCAATCCGGCGAGCCTTTCGACGTTGCGGGAAGTTTGACTAATATATCAGGAAGCGTTTTATTTGCTTGCCTTCCATAACTATATTTAATCTTGTTCTGTTCAAATACTGTTATAAAAAATAATTTTGCATATTGTGAAACGTTTTCTTTGTCCATTAGCAAATACAAATCACGACCGCTGTAAAAATCTTCGTTCTGTAAAAATGTCGACAATACGCTGCCACCGCCTGCAACAGTAATAATTCCAGATTTTTGAGGTCGTTTGCCTTCCATTATTCTGACTCTGCTCGAAACTCCATTATTTTCCGCTGTCCTTGCAACAAAATTAACGGAATACGGCTCATCGCGCGAAACTTCTTCACAGGCGTTTAGTTCCATATTAATGCCGTATTTGACTTTGAACAAATCCCCGACTCTAAACTCTTTCCATTTTATGAATCTCTAACGGAATCCGGCGGGATTTTATTCTTGTTTCGTGGGGGGGGGGTAACTTTTTGATAATGCTTTTTCATGAAAAGTTCCATGAATTCCCAATCGGGCTCGCCGTCGGAAGTGGCGGGAAGCTGAAGCGAAATTTTTTTTGAGTTACCGACTCTGCATTGCCTGCCATAAGCCCATTTATAGTTTTCATTGAAGTTTATTATCGTCGCCAACATCAAGCCAACTTCAGAAGACATATGAAACCTCGGCTTAAAAATATTAACATCAGACGTTGCGCAGAACGGTTCAGGAGCAAAAAACGCTGTGCAGCCTACCTTACCTGTAACTACACAATTACCCTCAAAATCAGGAGGTAAACTGATATACGAACCGATGCCGTTATTTTCAGCAGAAGCAGAATAATAAGGCGTTTTACCGTCTTTATATTCCTCAGGATAATGATATTTGCCGGGCATTATGTCAAAATAATCATTTAACAAAAACTCTTTCCAATTTTCCGTATTGACGGCCTCGTCAGCGTTTTCAATTTTTGAAGTCTTGACTAAATACGAAACGTAATTATTAATAGTTCTTTGAAAATCTGCTTCAGTGAGTTTGCTATAGTCGGTCTTCATGTACGCTTCACAAAGCCATTCGTCCGAGCCCGTAACGGGTTGCATAGCTGAAAGCCCAGCGACGACGCTTTTATCTCTGTACATTCTCAGCCAACGCTCTTCAATATCTTTCCAGCGCGAGCGGCCTTCGGAGTCGAATTGTTCAACGCGTCCTAAATTTTTCTTTTTCTTGAAGGCGTCATCTTTATAATAACCGAAGAATGTAGCTTTATTAATTTTGCCGTCTGAATCAAAATGCGGTTTGTTAAGCGTAAAGAGCATACAGCAAGCCTGAACAGACGCACCTGGATAAAAAATCTCGGCAGGCAACGAGAAAACAGCTTCGAGCGTATTATCTTCAAGCAAAGCCTGTTTCATGTCGCTGATAATTGAGCTTGTTCCTATTGCGGCACTCATGGGAAGCAAAGCGGCTAATTTTGTCCCGTTCCAATCTTCGGCCTTAGCGATGTCGGATAAATATTTCACGAATACGAGTCCTTTCGTCGGGTCTTCTTTACCGTCGGAAGCCTTGCCCCAATTTTGCTGATATTCGGGCGGAATCATTTTCGGCTTAGAGTTATAGGGAGGATTCGTCAAAATAGTATCGAGTTTAGCTTTCACTATAAAATCCTTTTTTCGAAGCATGAGCCTAAAATTATATTTGAGTTTCCGTCGCCGTGAATCAACATGTTAGTAGTCGCGAGGCCGTAAGCCTTTTCTTCAAATTCGATTCCGAAAATATTGTTTTTCTTGACTTTAGTCATTAAAGCCTTTGCTTCTTTTTCGTTTTTATTTCTTCGACAGTCGGCGAGCTCTTTGACCATAGCCTGAACTAAGAAAGACCCTGAGCCGCAGCACTCGTCTAAGACGCGTTTCGTTCTATCAACTTCCGTAAGCTTAGCCATAAAATCCGTAATATGATCCGGGGTAAAGGCTTGATTTTTATCAGCTTTACCGATGTATTTATTGAAGGTTATAGAAAATAAATTCAAAATATCTTGGCCTTCAGAGCTGTCAGCGTCGATATAGCGATAAATATTCAGCGTAATGTCTTCAAGAATTTGCAGCCATTCTCTGTGAGTCAGGGCTTTAACTTTTTGATTCTCTAAGACGTTTTTTTGAAGAAGCTCGATTTTCTTATCTTTATTGTCAGAGCCGTCAAGTAAATTTTCAAGAACGGCCTCAATCTCGCTAATTATTCCTTTGGGTGTTAGCTTAGCCCAAAAATTTTTAAGGTCGTCTACAATATTTCGGGCTTCGGCATAACTACTCTTTAAGATTAAATCCCAAAATTATTAATAAAATTTGCTGCGTGTCTGCTTTGAGCAGGTCAATTTTGTGCTGCAAATTTTTTAGGAAGGAGATAATTTCCCAATGAAATTAAAAATATTTTTGTTCGCGTTAATTGCGCTGTTGACGTTCAGCTCCGCGTCTTTTGCTTATAGCATTACTGCGCCTAAAAGTAAGCTGGATATGACTTACGCTAAAAATGATTATAACGAAATCGGCGAACTTACAATTACACGTGCCGAGGGTGAAAATATCGACAAAATTAAAGTTAAAGTTACATACGATGGAAAATTATCAAATGGGACTAATGAAGTTTCTTATAAGCTCGTTACAGGTGGTGAAAACGGGAATGAGGTTTCCTCGGGCGAAACGATAGAGGTTAAGGTTGGGGAAGGCTTAAAAATCGGCGCGAAAATTACCGGCGACTCTTCTGGCGTTCCTGCAGGAGAATATAAAAGCAATATCACGTTTGTCGGACTGCCTGTCAAGGGACAAAAAGATTATGAATTCGGCACATATAACGGGGAAACCTTAAAATGGCGCGTCCTTGAGGTTGACGAAACTAATAAGGCTTTGCTCGTTACGGAAAAAGCTGTAACTCAAATGGCTTATCATGCTACAAAAAATAGCTATCACTGGTCTACGAGTGATGTCAAACACTTTCTTAATAATAATGATGCTTTTCTTAAAGTTTTTGCGACGGAAGACAAAGCTAAAATCTTGAAAGTTTCGATTACGGACGGAAAAGAAGGGCAGAATAAA
>JAFVEW010000038.1 GCA_017475805.1 Synergistaceae bacterium
AAAATGCAAAAATTAATCTTTCAACTCTCGCGCGAAAGCCAAGATTTTTCAATCATATATAGCTACTAAATAAAATTAAAAAAATTAAGAAAGCTCGTGAAAAAATGATAGTCGGAATAATCGGATTAGGTTTAATAGGAGGCTCGTTAGCAAAAAGCATCAAGACCAAAACTCTTCATAATGTCATCGCATTCGATATTGACACGTCTACAATGACAATGGCGAAACTCTGCGGTGCTGTCGATGAGGAGTTGACTGACGAAAATTTATCTCAATGTGATTTATTATTTCTCGCAGTAAGTCCATCTAACGCTGTCGAATGGATCGAAAATCACGCTGAAAATCTTACGAATAAATCTGTAGTTATAGACTTATGCGGAGTCAAACGTGTTGTTTGTGAGAAAATTTATCCGCTTGCTCATAAACGCGGATTTATATTTATTGGCGGCCATCCTATGGCAGGTCGTGAACGAAGCGGCTTTGTGAATTCGACTGCTGAATTATTTGACGGAGCATCGATGATTTTGACGCCTGAACTTGAAAACGGTTTGAGCATCGATATTCTTGAAAAATTAAAAGCCTTCTTTGTTGACGTCGGATTTTCTTCCGTAACTTTCACAAGTCCCGAAGAACACGACAGAATAATAGCCTATACTTCACAGCTTGCCCACGTGATTTCGAGTGCTTATGTAAAATCGCCCGACGCTGTTAAACGTCGCGGTTTCAGCGCAGGAAGTTTTCGTGATATGACGCGTGTTGCAAGGCTTGATGAAAAATTGTGGACTGAATTATTTTTATCTAATCGAGATTTTTTGATCGAGCAAATCGAAATCATTATGAAAAATATAAACGAATATCTTTCTGCCATAAAAGATAACGACGCAGACAAGTTAGAGAAACTTTTACGCGAAGGACGCGAAATGAAAGCTCTTGCCGGCGGAAATTAAAATCATGAATGTACAAATTTGTCCGCATAGGCTTTCGGGCTTTGTAAATGCTCCTGTGTCAAAATCTGAAGCTCACAGAATGTTGATATGCGCGGCACTATGTGAAGAGCCTGTTAAATTATTTATAGGACGTGATTTAACTTCGGGACTTTCGGATGATATAACAGCTACTATAAATTGCCTGCGATCTTTGGGAGCAAAAATTTCATTTACGAACGATAATTTTTTGAATATCGTGCCGATTAACAGAAAGAGAGTTCCTGAAAAAGTTGAATTAGATTGCAGAGAGAGCGGCTCAACTTTGAGGTTTATTTTGCCTGTCGCTGCGGCCTTGTGTGAAAATGTCAGCGTCTCTGGACGCGGAAGACTTCCTGAACGTCCGGTTGTTGAATTAATCGAAGCAATGAAAGCCGGCGGCGTAAAATTTTCGTCGGAGCGTTTACCTTTTGAGACGTCAGGAAAATTGCAGGCCGGGATTTTCAAATTACCCGGCAATGTAAGCTCGCAATATATTTCGGGCTTGATGTTGGCCTTGCCTATTTTGAAAGACAACAGCGTCATAAAATTAACATCAGACTTAAAATCTTCAGCTTATGTCGATATAACAATCTCATCGTTAAAAAAATTCGGCATTGTCATAGAAGCTCTAAACAACGAATACAAAATCATTGGCGGTCTGAAATTTTTATCACCTGGCGCGATTTCTGCGGGCGGCGATTGGTCGGGAGCAGCGTTTTTTCTTGTAGCCGGAGCTTTCTCAGGACCTGTGTCAGTGACGGGGCTTTCAACTAGTTCTGCTCAAGGCGACAAAAAAATCCTCGATATTCTTCGTGATTTCGGAGCTGAAATAAAAATTTTCAACAACATAATCACTGTCTTTCCTGTTCCTGAAGCCAAAACTAACAGATATTTTGAAATTGATATAGACCCTACGCCAGATTTGCTGCCAGCTTTAGCCGTAGCTGCCGCTTGTTGCTGTTGTGATGTTAGATTTTATAATGCTGCGCGCTTAAGGCTCAAGGAAAGCGATCGAATAAAAACTACAGCTTCAATCTTGCGTTCATTAGGCGGAACTGTAACAGAAAAGCCCGATGAATTACTTGTCGGAGGTTCTTACAGCTTAACGGGAGGCAAGGCCGAAGGTTTTAACGACCATCGAATAGTCATGTCCGCCGCCGTAGCAGGAATTAAATGTAAGACCGGAATTATCATCACTGACGCAGAAAGCGTTGGAAAGTCTTACCCTGAGTTTTTCAGGGATTACAAATCATTAGGAGGTCAACTTAATGTCATCTGAATTTGGAATAAATATAAAATATTCGATATTTGGGCAATCGCATGGCAATGCTATCGGAGTTTTGGTTGATAGATTTCCTGTTGGCGAACATATAGATTTTGATGAACTTCAAAATTTTTTAGCGCGGCGCAAACCTGGACAAAGTGATTTAACTACCAAGCGCAATGAAGCTGATGAGCCTATAATTTTATCTGGCCTGAACGAGAAAAATATAACGTGCGGTGCCCCGTTTTGCGCAATAATAAAGAATAATGACGTTCGTTCACAGGATTATTCAAATATTATTAACACTCCGAGACCAGGACACGCTGATTATACAGCGTGGCTTAAATACGAAGGTCATGCTGACATACGCGGAGGCGGTCATTTTTCAGGAAGATTGACAGCACCGTTATGTGTTGCCGGTGGAATAGCTCTTCAAATTCTGAAGCGTCGAGAAATTTTTATCAGTGCAAAACTAATTGAAGCCGGTGGAAAAAAGGATGAAGCAATGTTTCAGGCTATAAGAGACGCTGCTGCTGACGGCGATTCAGTCGGAGGTGTTATCGAGTGCTTGATCTTTTATCCTAAAGAATTTTCAGGACTTGGCGAGCCTATGTTCGATGGCGTTGAAAGTCAGCTTGCAAAAGTTTTATTCGGAATACCGGCAGTCAAAGGCGTTGAATTTGGGGCTGGCTTCGAGGCTTCAAGATTACGCGGCTCGCAGAATAACGACGAATTTAAGATCGACGAAGCTGGGAATATTTTCACTTCAACGAATAATGCTGGAGGAATTTTAGGCGGTATCACTAATGGAATGCCGATAGTATTCCGTGCAGCGTTCAAGCCAACACCCTCAATAAGTATTTCTCAGAAAACTGTAAATCTTTCTGAAAAAAAGGAGACAGAAATTTCAATTAAGGGCCGTCATGATCCTTGTCTCGCTTTGCGTGCTATCCCTGTAGTTGAAGCAGCTGCAGCGTGCGTAATGTTAGATTTGATTTCTTAGGGAGCGTTACATGTTTAACTATGTTAATTCAAAATTCCCTGTGGATGGGGCAGCAGCATGTTCTGGTCTCGAAGGTTCTAACGCTGGGGCGGCTTGCATGAAGTTTTTTCCGCGTGGAAAAACAATATATTTAGATTCGTTTCAAGCAGTTTTTGAGGCGGTTTACTCAGGACGCTGTGAATATGGAGTACTCCCAATAGAAAATAGCTTTAACGGTTCAGTCAGAGCAGTTTATGATTTACTGATTCAGTATAAATTTTCAATCGTAAGAAGTTTGTTGCTTCCGATCCGCCATTTCCTTTTAGCTAAACACGGAGTCCGAATAGAGTCAATAAAAACTATATATTCTCATTCTCAAGCATTGGGTCAATGCTCAAAATTTCTCAATGATTTAGCAGAAAAATATAAAACTCAAAGTCTTCCGTTTTGGAACACAGCCGGAGCGGCAAAAATGGTTAGCGAAAATGAAGATACAACTCTTGCAGCAATAGCCTCTCCGTTATGCGCAGAACTTTACGGGCTTGACAGCATTGCCTGTGACATTCAAAACAATAACAATAATTACACGAAGTTTATATGTATCTCGAAAACTCCAGCGATATACGACAGAGCAGATCATATAAGTCTTATCGTAACTTGTGAGAACAGACCGGGCGCACTAAATAAAATTCTCTCAAAAATTTTTGAACATAATGTCAACATGAATAAACTTGAAAGTTGTCCAAAGGCTGATGGTCAATTTGAATATTTATTTTTCCTTGAGCTTGAAGCATCATTAAAAAATTCCGGGATTATCTCAATGCTTGATGACATAGAGAAAAATTGCTCAGAGTGCGTATTTCTTGGAAACTACGCATTAGTATAGATTAACGTTAGGAGTTACGAAAATTATGAATATAGTATTAATAGGAATGCCTGGAAGCGGAAAAACAACAATCGGGACAGAGATAGCAAAATTAATGGGTAGAAAATTCATAGATGTCGATTCAATCATCCCTGAACTTGCAGGAATGAGCATAGCAGAAATCTTTGCTCGTCATGGCGAAAGTACTTTTAGAAAATACGAACGCGAACAGACGCTCAAGGCGTCGCAAAATGTAGACGTTGTAATCGCAACAGGCGGCGGAATGGTAAAGGACAGGAGAAATTATTACCCTTTACATGAAACAGGTTATATATGCCAGATTTACAGGGATATTTCTTTGCTGCCTACGGAGGGAAGGCCGTTATCGCAAGCTAACAATCTGGAAACGATGTATGCGCAGCGAAAGCATATGTATGAATTTTTCAGGGATTGCATAGTTATAAATGACAGGACGCCGATAGAGGCGGCCCAAGATGTGATTATGAATTTTAAGACCTTCTGTAATTGTTAAACTGAAACTTTTTTACAAGAGCCTCCGAAGTCCCGGCGAAAACCGGGATATTTTTTATTACGAAAAAAATAAAGGAAATTTGAAATTACACGGAAAATACTTATAATGAAATTAAAGCTACACGCATGGAGGAAATTTCTATGAAGGGTATAGTTTTAGCCGGAGGAAGCGGCACTCGTCTTTATCCGCTCACACTCGTAACTTCAAAACAATTGTTGCCTGTTTATGACAAGCCTATGATTTATTACCCGGTTTCAATTTTAATGCAGGCGAAAATCAAAGATATTTTAATAATCTCAACTCCCGATGATTTACCAAGATTTGAAAAACTTTTAGGCAACGGCTCGCAGTTTGGAGTAAATTTTTCTTATGCTGAACAGAAATCACCTGACGGTTTAGCTCAGGCTTTTATAATCGGGAAAAATTTTATAGGCTCTGACACTGTTGCGATGATTTTAGGCGACAATATTTTTTCCGGGCAAGGCTTGAAGAAAAAATTAAATGAAGCTGTCGAAAACGCAGAGTCAAACAAAGGCGCAACGATATTCGGCTATTATGTCGATGATCCTGAACGCTTCGGCATAGTCGAATTTGATTCTAATGGCAGGGCGGTCTCAATCGAAGAAAAACCTGAACGCCCAAAAAGTAATTACTGTGTAACAGGACTTTATTTTTATGACAACAGAGTTATTAATTTTGCTGAAAATCTAAAACCTTCAAAGCGCGGCGAATTAGAAATCACTGACTTAAATCGAATTTACCTCGAACGCGGCGAATTAAACGTCGAACTTTTAGGACAGGGTTTCACGTGGCTCGACACAGGAACTCATGAGAGCTTGGCCGACGCTACAAATTTTGTTAAAACTCTTGAAACTCATCAGCATAGAAAAATCGCCTGTCTTGAAGAAATCGCTTACTTAAACGGCTGGATAACCCGTCAAGACGTTTTGAAAGTCTACGAAAAATTAAAGAAAAATCAATACGGCCAATATTTAATGGACGTTTTAGAAGGGAAATATCTCGATGCAAGAAGATAAAAATACAAAATTTTTTATCACCGGTGCTAACGGTCAATTAGGCCGCG
>JAFVEW010000039.1 GCA_017475805.1 Synergistaceae bacterium
ATTGATTTTATATTAAATTTTTCACCGATATGTCCTGGATTATCACGAGCAATTTCAAGAGGCCCTATGGTGTAAATTGTTAAATTAAAAGCAATGTTAAGCATTACAGCGAGCGCAAGACCTTCGCCGCCAAACAAAGCAAGAGCAATAGGAAATCCCATGAAGCCTGAATTAGTGTAAGAGGCTGTGAAAGCCCAGATACCGCGACAATTTTTAGGAACTCTCAAAAGAATTGCAACGTAACGCGACAAATACATCAAGCCCGCAAAGACTACAATTCCTGCAGCTATAATTATTAAGCCGTCTTTAAGAAACGAAGGATTATACTCTCTTTGAACAAGCGAAACAAAAATCGTGCACGGTAACGTAACTTTCATTAATAAAGCCGTGAAAGCCGCTGAATAACTTTTTTCAAGCAATTTTAATTTAATGGCGAAATATCCGACGGCTATTAAGGCAAATAAACTTACTAAATTTGAAGCAACCGTAAAAAAATCAAGGTTCATGACAAATTCTCCTTGTGTTAAATTCAAGTTTAATAATTATAATTCTCAAATAAAAAATTAAAAATTTGAGGGGAGAATTTTTTTATGATTTATCGTGAGCTCGGCAATACCGGCCTGAAAGTCAGCGAAATTGGAATGGGCTGTGAAGGAATGAGTGAAGAAAATTATTCGATGTGCGGAAAATTTTTTGACTTTGCTGAAAAGGTTGGAATTAATTATTTTGATTTATATTCGCCTAACCCGGATTTAAGAAAGGCAATCGGCAAAGCGTTAAAAAATCGTCGCGAAAAATTTATAATTCAATCACATTTATGTTCAATCTGGAAAGACGGACAGTATCAGCGCACTCGAAATCTTAAAGAGGTCAAAGAAGGCTTCAAAGAAATGTTAAGTTTATTGCAGGTCGATTATATTGACGTCGGAATGATACATTACTGCGACGCCTTGAGCGATTGGGACGAGATTATTAAAAACGGAATTTTAGATTATGCCCGCGAATTAAAATCTAAAAATTTAATAAAACATGTCGGCCTTTCATCGCATAATCCGCAGGTTGCATTAAAAGCTGTAGAAAGCGGCGCAATCGAAGTTTTAATGTTCAGCGTTAATCCTTGTTATGATTTACAGCCGGCGAGCGAAGACGTTGAAGACCTTTGGGCTGATGAAAGCTATGAAAATCATTTAACGAACATGAACCCTGAACGTCAAAAATTATACGAAACTTGTCAGCGCGGCGGTGTCGGCATTACAGTAATGAAATGTTTTGGCGGCGGAGATTTATTGAACGCTGAACTTTCTCCTGCTGGAGCTGCCTTAAGCGTAAATCAGTGCATAGCCTACGCTTTAAGCCGTCCTGCTGTTGCTTGCGTCTTGGCCGGAGCTCATTCTGTCGAAGAATTAAAGAAAAGCGCGGATTTTGAAAACGCTTCTGAAAGTGAAAGAGATTACGCCCTTGCGCTTGCTTCGTTCCCTAAAATCAGCTGGAAAGGCCATTGTATGTATTGCAGTCATTGTGAGCCTTGCCCTAAGAAAATTGATATTGCAAACGTTACGAAGTTCTTGAATTTAGCTCAAATAAATTCAGAAATTCCTGAAACAGTCCGTGAACATTACAAAGTTCTTGAACATCATGCTGGCGAGTGCATAAAGTGTGGAGCTTGCGAAACGCGATGCCCGTTTGATGTTAAAATCCGTGAAAATATGACTTTTGCTAAAAATCTTTTTGGATATTAAAAAACTCCCGGCTTTCATCGGGAATTTTTTACTCTAAATTTTGTATTTTGAAAAATCAAATTCTCCGCTTGTTACTAACTTCTTCAATATAAATACTTGCAACAAGGCCAAGAGCTATGAACGTCGCTAACAATGAACTTCCTCCGTAACTTAAAAACGGCAACGGCAAACCCGTAACAGGAACTAAGCCTATGCTCATTCCCATGCTCTCGAACATCTGAAA
>JAFVEW010000040.1 GCA_017475805.1 Synergistaceae bacterium
CCGCCTTGACGACCTAAGGAAATACGACGAGGCAAGTTTACAAGACTTGATAAATGAGGCTCTCGAAGTTTACTTCAAGACACGCGCCGATGATATTAAATTCTTGAAAGAGCAGGAAGAAGAACGCCGCGCCCGTAAAGCTCGAAAATCACAGGAGGCACAAAATGACTAATTCAGAACGCGGAAGACGCTTTTTAGCTGAAAACTACGACACTCACCGCCTCGAAATCTTCTATGACGAAAACAACGCCCCTCACGTTAATTTATGTGAAGTCAGGAAGGGCAAGAACGGCGAAATCATCAGCCACCAAAAGACACTTGATATGACCGACATTTACGCGCAAGTCGGACAACTCAAAGCAAGCTGAAAGGAGTAAGATAAACATATGAAAAGCACAAATAAAGAACCTTTATTTAAGCCCGGACACGTTTATTTTATGAATGAATATGACGACACAGACGAGACGGAAATTTTCGACTTGACAGCAATGCCGGAAGACAAAGCCGCGAAAATCATTAAAAAGGCTCTCGATGAAGAAAGAGAAGCCGAAAAAGCAAACTGATAAAATCTTAATAAGGCCGTTTTCTTTTTTACAGGGAAGCGGCCTATAAAGAAAAATAGGAGTGATAATTAATGCCCCCCGTTATGTTAGACTTTGAACTTAATGATGACGACAAAACACAAATTAGAAATCTAAAAAAGACCTTGCGTGAAAAATACGATAAAAATAGAACAAAAGATAACTTAGATACTCTAATGCGCGATTATTTTGAAAAAATAGAAATGATATATTCAAAAGCTCACAAACGCGCATTGAATTATTATGAAACACATCAAGATGAGATTTTATGCGCATTAAAAAAAGAAATTAAAAACTACGCTACTTTTCTTGGCTCTCTTGATAATTCTCTCGAAAAAATAAATAAGGCAATCGACCCGCTTGAAACTCAAGAACAAAAAAATTCTGTAATAATCGAAATTACGCCTTATCTTGAAATTTTGAAGAGCAACGCCCCCCAAGACTATGAAGAAATTATCAGCTTTATTGATTATGCCTTTGACCACAGAGAGGATTTTTATGAAGAAGAACGAGAGCTAATCAGAGAAAGCAAAAAAAAAAACTCACCCCCTATAAAAACACGAACTATTAGGTCAAAAGAATTAAAACTTGACAGGAGCAAGCCCAATAAAGCTATTAGGGACGGCCAAGAGGAACTTTACTCAACGAAAGGTCTTGATGTAGAAACAGGGCGTAAAAAAAATAAGCCTATATATACGCCTGTTTTATTAAATTTCGTCAACGAGGAATTAGAAAAACAAGGGCTTTCAATTGACGGCATAGGACATTTAGACGCTTTTGACGCGGAAATTTTAATGCACGCCGAAAGCCTCTACGAGGCAGGAAATAAAATTATCACTGTGGATATGATAACCAGCCAAATAGCCGGAGGCAATCGAAGAGTTCAAACAACGCCTAAAATGAAAGAAGAAATCTATAAAAGCCTCAAGCGTTTGCGTTTAACAAATATCACAATTAACACCGAGAACGAGCAAAAAGTAGGATATAACAAGCACATTATTTTCAGTGGCGCATTGTTACCAAATAAAATCGAAAGTGAACCAGCCATTATTAACGGCAAGCGAATCGAGGAATATATTCATATTTTTGACGCCTCCCCTCTATCAAAATATGCAGACAGTAAAAATCAAATTAGCCGTCCCCCCGTTAATATGCTTGACGTTCCAGCAAGTCTCACACGTGAGAATGTCATTTTAGTCGGCTACTTAGCACGGCGCATTGTCGATATGCAAAGTCCCGATGAATGGCGAGGAAAATACATAATCAGATATGACACGATTTTTGAATATATGAAAGTCGAATCAAATTCTCCTCAAATGCTCAGGAACAAAAAAAATAAAATCCGTGAAACAGTCAGAGCTATTCTCGAAGAATGGAAAAAGAAAGGCATTATAAAAGATTTTCAAGAATTAGGGGAAGATAATAAAACACCGAAAAGCCGAGCCCCCATAGCGAAAATAAAAATCACGTTGCCTCAGAAAAAAATCGAGAGTGCTAAAAATAATCAGTAAAATCTGCAGAAATTTATCAGTAAAATAGTATGAGGAAAAACTATTACAGAGTATGAGGAAAAACTATTACAGAGTATGAGGAAAAACTATTACAGAGTATGAGGAAAACCTATTACAGAGAAACGCCAAAAATCGAGGATAAACCATTGCAAAAACAGGTGTTCACGAAGACGGCCAAAAATAACCAGGCATATGCAGGCATATGCAGGCATATGTAGGAGCGCGTAGCGGGCTCCTTTGATAGTCGCCGCAACGCTTTACAAACAAAAAATCAACGAATAAAATAACTTCCACAGATTGAAGAGCCGCGAACTCTATCAACTGTGGAAGAAATTTCACTCCCAGAAAGGAGCAATAAAATTTTGAATTCTAATATTTTACCAGAGGTTTTCAACGAACTCAGAAATTTTCCGCAATGGGTAGCCTTTGAACTCAGACCGAAGCAGGACAGGCCGGGCGAATTTTCAAAAATTCCGATTAATCCCCGCACGGGTAAAGGCGCAATGGCGAACAATCCGGCGACTTGGGGAACATTCGAGGAGGCTAAGACCTATGCTGAACGAAATGGACTTTTTGAAATCAGCGCGGACGGCAGGCAGCGTGGCGGAATAGGCTTTGAATTTGCGAACGGCTACGCGGGAATCGACCTTGACCACGTTGTTTTATCGGACGGAACGTTAAAGCCTTTTGCGCGAGAAATTGTCAGAATTATGAACTCTTACACGGAATATTCGCCGAGCGGAACGGGCTTGCATATTCTTTTCAAAATTGACGGAACGCCGGACGAATGGAAATTATTTTTAGGCGGAAAGTTAGGGGTAAAAGTCGGAGATGTTGAATTTTACACGGGAGCACATTATTTCACGGTAACAGGCAAGCCTTACGGGGAAGTTAAGACTCTTGAAAATCGCTCAGAACAGGCGCGTGAAGTTTATCGAAAATATTTAATCAAGTCTGAACCTAAGAACACGAATTTAAGCCCTCAGTTATCGCCTAGCAGTAAATTTCAATCTGACCTAAGCGACACTGAACTTCTTGAAAAGATTTTTAACTCGAAGAATGGCTCCGAAGTTAAGGCATTATTTGACGGCGACACTTCCCGACACGGTGGCGATGAAAGCGCGGCCGACTTGGCCTTATGTAATCACTTAGCTTTCTGGACAAAAGGCGATGCAGTGCGAATGGATAATCTTTTCAGGCAGTCAAGACTTATGCGTGAAAAATGGGATAGACCGACGGGCGGAAGTACTTACGGAGCAATCACAATTAATAAAGCTATCCAGAGTATGAGAAACGCTTACACAGGAAAGCAAAGTTTTAATTTTGTTCCGTCAGAATATCCGCAGCAGGAAGCTACCGAAATTGAAATTATGCAACAAAATATTGTTCAATGGACACCACCTTTAACAGGTTATGACTATGTTAATTCAGGTGAGTATGGAGCAGATTTAGAGAATTTTAGAAAATTCCCTGAAATTTACACGGGATTTGAAAATCTCGACAGTAAGCAAGGGAAATTAGGACCCGGCCTTTACGCATTAGGAGCAGTGCCGAGCTTAGGCAAAACGACATTTTGTCTTCAAATGGCTAATAACTTTGCAAAAGCCGGAAATTTTGTTCTATATTATGCTCTTGAACAAACGAGATTTGAACTCACTACAAAGAGCATAAGTCAAATCACAGCAAAATTAGAGGAGCAATCAGGAGTAAATCTTAGTGCAACGAAAAAAGCTATTTCTTCAATCAACATTCAACGCGGCGATTTTCACGGTAAGGGACAAGAAGAAATTTATAAAAAGGCAGTCGATGAATATAATAAATTCTCGAACAACATTGCAATAGTTTCACTTGGTCTTAATGCTACAATAGGAAATATAAAAGAACATATTGAGGATTTTATAAACAATACAGGACTTAGGCCGATTGTGTTTATTGACTATTTGCAGATAATCAGGCCGGAGAATTCTAGGATGAATGCCAAAGATTATGTTGATGAACACGTTAGAATTTTGAAGAATTTACAAAGCGATAAAGGGCTTATATTGATATTAATTTGTTCTTTTAATCGTGCTAATTATGCCTCACCCGTTGATTATGAGAGCTTTAAAGAAACAGGAGCAATAGAATATACCGCCGATGTTTTGTGGGGAATGCAATTACAAATTATAGGACGGAGTAACACTTTTGCCAAAGATGATAAAGCTAAGAACGTAAAGCGTAAGGAAATAGACGCGGCTTATAGAGAAAATCCTCGCTCTGTAATGCTTGTAAATTTAAAAAATCGTTACGGTAAAAAAAGTTATTCTTGTGGATTTAATTATCATTGCGCTTATGATTATTTCGTGATAGACCCTCTTTTTAATGATGATAAGAAAACAGATGAACAGAGAGCAGTTTATTAGAAATTACAAATATTTACACGTTGATTATGAAGTTGTCGATAATCGCGTAAAGCTGATAAAAGCTCCGCGCGAAATGCAAGAAGCATTAGAACAAATGCCTGATATTAAAGAAAGAATGGTTTTAGCTTGGAATAAAAAGCGACCAGAGAGGAAGCAGACTGAAGAACAAATCGGCCAAATCGAAAACAAAGACGCGGAACAAAACAACGTAGAACCTCTTTCAACTGTGAATGAACAATCACAGATTGAAGCTAAATCAAGTCAATGTAGCCTCAGAAACTTCGTTAAAGTTATTTCACTTCCTACTCGCAAGCAGCTTTATAAGTCGTGTTTTACAGTCGAAGACACTATTGAAGCTCTTAGTGAGTATGAACCTTTTGACGGGGATAATGAAAGCTATATTTTGACGGAGCAGCTCGCGAACGAGTATTTATCTTTGCTTGTGAAGAAAGGCTATTTTGAAATGCAAGGAAACGGGCGAACAGCTCAATATCGAAAAATCTGCTGTTCTTATCAAATGGATTTTTGGAAAGAACATTAGTGAATTATAGATGGCTTTAATATTTAGTAGTTAGACGGCAAAGTGAAACCGATTATTAACCGATTAGCTCGTAAATGTTCGTTAATAGCAACAAGATTAAAAAGGTACTGGGAACAATGAATTTTATTACGGGGCGGCTCGCTGACCCCGACTATTTTTTAGACACAGAAC
>JAFVEW010000041.1 GCA_017475805.1 Synergistaceae bacterium
GCTACGTTAAGTAACGGCGTTATCTATAAAACAAAACCAACCTAATGAAGAAATTCCCTGTCTCGCGGCATGAGGCAGGGAGTTTTCTTTTTAGTGAGGAGTTAGGAGTGAGGAATGAGGAGTGGAAAAACTGTGAAGGCTTCACAACAATCAAAACGCGGCTTTTCTTTTTCAATGAGAAATTGTCGTGATAAACTTTTAGTTAATATAAAATATTCTTGCAGGGATATTAAAAAATTCCATGCAAAAATTTTCAAAGTTCAAGAGGCTTACTCCGGCGACGCTATGAAAGGTCTTGCGCGTATTCACCCTGACGATATGGCCGCGCTTAATCTCAATGAGGGCGATTTAATCGAAATCATCGGCAAAAAAACA
The DNA here is from genome assembly GCA_017475805.1 of Synergistaceae bacterium. The sequence goes on from JAFVEW010000041.1 coordinate 376, forward strand.
ACTCCCGCAAGAGTCAGAGCAGGAGATCGTGAAGTCGGCCGTGATGTTATTCAAATTGACGGCCTAATTCGTGAGAACGCAGGAACTTCTATTGATGAAAGAGTCAATGTAGAAAGCAGCATAACTTATCATTTCGCAGGAAGCGCAACTATTCAACCGCTCGGCGACGTTAAACTCACTGACAAAGAAAAAGACGAAAGTTATATTCTCTCAATGCTCGAAGGTCAAGCCGTCCGAACAGGCGACAGACTTAGAATTAATATGTTCGGGACTCGAGTCTGTGATTTTTCCGTCAACGCTACGACCCCCGAAGGCACTGTAATTTTTAATAAATCTACATACTTAAACATATTAAAACCTGTAGAAGCTAATCATGTTCATAAAATTTCATATGAAGATATAGGCGGCTTAGGCTCTCAAATAAAAAAAGTCCGAGAGATGATTGAATTGCCTTTAAGATTTCCGCAAATTTTTGAAAAATTAGGGATTCAACCGCCGCGTGGTGTGCTTTTATACGGGCCTCCCGGCACAGGAAAAACTGTTATCGCCCGCGCCGTAGCGAATGAAACAGACGCTTGGTTCACTCATATATCAGGGCCTGAAATAATCGGCAAATTTTACGGTGAAAGCGAGGAAAGACTCCGAAAAATTTTCGAGGAAGCTCAAGACCGCGCGCCGTCGATAATTTTTATTGATGAGATTGACGCCATAGCCCCTAAGCGTGAAGATATGGGCGGCGAAAAACAAGTTGAACGCCGTGTTGTTGCTCAGCTCTTGGCCTTAATGGACGGATTAAAATCGCGCGGACAATTAATCGTTATCGGAGCTACTAACATTCCTAACGCTCTTGACCCTGCTTTGAGGAGGCCGGGACGTTTTGATCGTGAAATTTCAATTCCGATCCCTGATAGAAAAGGCAGGCTTGAAATTCTTAAAATTCATACTCGCGGAATGCCTCTCGCTAAAGACGTTGACTTGAAAAAAATCGCGGATTTATCTCACGGTTTTGTCGGGGCGGATTTAGAAGCTCTTGCAAAAGAGGCCGCAATGTCATGCGTCAGAGACATTTTGCCGTTCGTGAATTTTCAGACTCAGGAAATCCCTTATGAAAAAATTTCGAGTCTTGAAGTCGGCATGAAACATTTTATGAATGCCCTTTTAGAAACAGAACCTTCAGCAACCCGCGAAGTTTTTGTTGAAATTCCTGAAACGACTTGGAACGATGTCGCTGGCCTTGACGAAATTAAAACTGAATTAATTAATGCTGTCGAATGGCCTTTGAAACACTCAGAAATTTTTGAACGTTACGAAATTCAATCTGCGCGTGGAATTTTGCTTCACGGAGCAAGCGGCACAGGAAAAACTCTTTTAGTTAAGGCTCTTGCTCATGAAAGCGGCGTGAATTTTATAAACGTTCAGAGCGCGAATGTTCTTTCACGTTATTTAGGCGAAAGCGAACGGGCTTTGAAGGATATTTTTAGAGTCGCCAAGCAGGCCGCTCCGTCGATAATTTGCTTTGACGAAATTGAAAATTTATTCCCTGAACGTTCAGGAATAAGCTCGCAATTCTCTTCAACTGAAAGCCGCTTAACAGGACAATTTATGAATGAACTTCACGGTCTTGAAGAGTTAAACGGCGTTACTGTAATAGCGACAACGAATCGAATAGATTTACTCGATAAATCGTTATTAAACTCACGAGCCTTTGACTTAAAATTTGAGATGCCTTTGCCGGACGAAAAAACACGCGAAAAAATCTTTGCGATTTCTCTTAGAAAAAAGCCGCTCGATAATAACGTAAAAATTTCAGAGCTTGCTAAAATTTCAGAAAATTTTTCTGGCGGAGATATTGATTTAATTTGCCGCCGTGCCTCGATCGAGGCTTTGAAACGCGACAATGAGAATTTTATTTTGAAAAATTCAGATTTTGAAAACGCATTTAAGGTCATAAAAAGCAATTAGAAATTAGGAAGTAAAAAAATAATGGAAGATGCTTTAGAAATTCTTGAAGAATTTGAAACAGAAACAGAAAACGAACTTGAAAATCTTATCGGAGAAAGTGAAGTTGAAGTTGACAACGACGCCGAAAAAATAATTGAAATCACAGCCGAAGAAAATTCAGAGCGTCTCGATACATTTTTAGCAGAAAAATTAGATTTTTCACGGTCTCGTGTTGCTAACATGATTAGAAATAAATTAATAACAAACGAGGCCGTAAGAAATAATCAAGAACGATACTTGAAACCGTCTAGGAAAGTTCAAACAGGCGATAAATTTTTCGTGAAAATTTTTGCTTCTAACAACGAAAATTTTTTGAGAGCCGAGCCTGTCGATTTTGAAGTCGTTTATGAAGACTCTGATATTTTAGTCATTAATAAACCCTCAGGAGTCGTTGTTCACCCTTCGCCCGGCAACTGGCGAAACACTCTTGTGAACGGCCTTGTCTATCGTTATCCTGAAATGAAAAAGTTAATGGCTTGGTTAAGACCCGGCATAGTTCACAGATTAGATTCTGGAACTTCGGGCTTAATGGTCGTAGCGAGAACAGAAGGCTCTACAAGGGAGCTTCAACGAATGTTCAAAGATAGAGAGATCGATAAAAATTACATTGCGCTTGCTCACGGCAGGCCAAAGAGACCCGAAGGCACGATTTCCGGCCCGATTGATAGAGACCCCGACAATTTTTTGAAGATGGCAATAATTGCGGGCGGCAAACCTTCATTGACGGGCTATAAAGTTTTATGGACTCGAAATAATATTTCTATGGTGAAGTTCAAACTTTATACGGGACGAACGCATCAAATTCGCGTGCATTTTTCCGCGCTGGGCTGTCCTTTAGTCGGCGATTGCACTTATGGAGCTCCTGAAAATGAGTCAGAGCTTGGCCGCGTATATTTACATTCATGGCGTTTAAGTTTCAAGCACCCTGTAACAGGCGAACAAATGAATTTCAAAAAAAATATAACGCCGGATTTTTTAGATTATATTAAGAATCTTTGAATTTAATTCCCTTCTTTCGTGATAGAATCTACTTGCCTGTTACTCAGCAGGTACTCTCTCAGGGAGGGAGGGGTTGTGTATGAAATACTTCAAGGTTTTTAGCCTAAGTTTTTGGCTGGGGCGTTGGCATGTAAAAGTGTCAATTACTTGCTTAAAATAAAGGTTTATGGAGGGCTTGGTCCCTCTTCTTTTATGCTATAATATAACCAATTGAAGTATTTGAAAATCATACGCAATCGAAAACACTTCCGACCTTGAGTAAGTCGGGAGCTTTTTTTAACGAAAGGAATGAAAATTTTTAATGAAACTTGAATTACAGCGTCAAGACTTTCTAAAGGCTTGGCAGATTGCTGAAAAGTTTATCGACGCTAAATCCGCAAAAGAATCTATATCAGGAATTTTTGTCAGAGCTTTTGAAGACGGCAGAGTAACTCTTGAAGCTACTGACTTAAAAACTTCCGTGAGATGCGAAGCTGAAGGCGTCAACGTCATTGAGCCTGGCGTCGCTGTTGTTCCTGCTATGATTTTAGGTAGCATGATAAAAAAATCAGCGTCAGATGATTTAATGTTAGAGGTAAATTCCGATAGAGGTCTTCTCAGCGCAGGCAAAAGTAAAACAAGATTCGCTATTATTTCTGCTGAAACATTCCCGAAAATTCCTGAAAGCTCCGGCGCAGAAAAAATTTTTGATTTTCAGGGCAGCGATTTTGCTAAAATGATAGCTGAAGGCGGCTCAGCTTCTTCAATGCCTCAAGACTTTCCTAAATATATTGGAACGTGTCTTTTAAGAGCAAAAGCCGGAAAAGACGATGAAAAAGGCAAAATTACAATCGTCTCGACAGACGGAAAGAGACTCTCGCGTGCAGAGTCACCGTGCGAAAGTATTTCAAAAGAAACGGATTTATTATTGCCCGCTCAGGCTTTCAAAGATTTAGGCAAGACCTTAGCTTCAAATTATCCCGATAAAAACTTAAACATTTTAGCTGACGACTCAACTATCTGGTTTAGTCTTGAAGGCGTCGAATTTTCAATAAGACTTATAGACGCAACATTCCCGATTTACGAAAGAATCTTAAATGACATCGTAGAAACTTCTCTGAAGATAAAAACAGAAGATTTGATTCCTGTACTTGATAGAATTGACATTATAGCTCGAACAATACCTGCTCATATTATGGCGATGATCTTAAACCCGAACGGCGAATTAAGAATCACGGCACGCGCTCCTGAACGCGGCACAGCAAGTGAGAGCATGAACACAAACATCGAAGGGAAATATTTGCAAGTCGGCTTTAACGTCGGTTATTTCCTTGACGGTTTGAAAATTCTTGGCAACGGCGAAGTTAAAATAGAATTCAGCGGCGACGAGAGTCAGACTCGAATGAAACGCATTAACAGCGATGGCAGCGACAACAATGATTTTCTTTATATGCTCATGCCCGCAAGATTAAGCCAGCAAGATAGAATCGCTGAACAAGAAATGGGCGAATTTGAAAACGAGAACGAAAACGATAATAACGATAGCGTCGACGCTACTGATACTGAAGTTTATAACGCAGCTGAAAATAAAGACGCTGAAGAAAATAATCAGGAATTTCAAGATAATCAAGAAAATCAATAGTGAGAATTAATTACAGCGTCATCAAAAATTTCAGAAATTTTGTCGGCCCGGAACTCAAATTTGAATGGAGTCCGGGCATTAATTTGATACTTGGCGCGAACGGCTCAGGGAAAACAAACCTGCTTGAATCTCTTAGTGTCCTTTGCGGTTGGGGAGGTTTTACGAGGACTCAAAATTTAGTCTCGTGGTCAAATCTTGATTCTCGTGCTTTTGCATTTGCTGAAATGTCAGGCGAAGAAAAATTTAATGTCTCGGCGTCAATTTCGTCGCGCGTTGTCTTAAAAATTAATGACAAAACTATTTCTTTTACTGATTTAAGGCTTGCAGTGCCTTCAATAATATTTTTAACGGGCGGTGTAAATTTAATCGACGGTGCTCCTGCTGCCCGGCGTTTGTTTATGGATAGACTTTGCTCGCTGCTTTTTGCTCCGTACGCGAAAAAACTTTCTGATTTCAAATACGTAATGCGTTCACGAACGGCTTTATTACGTCAGGAAAAATCGCCGGAAGCTACGACAAAACTTTTTTGTGAATTAGGCGGCTGGATTATGGACAGGCGGCGCGAAGTAACGAGCCTTTTGAAGACCGTGATGCTTCAAAATAATTTTAATTTAGAATTTCTACCGTCTATTAATATCAGCAGCGAAAGATTTTTGAAAAATACTCTCAAAGATAAAAAATATCAAGCTCGCGAACGTGGAGCCATGCGGCCTTTAATAGGGCCTAATTATGAAGAATTAGCTATAACCTTGCACGACAATAATAGACCTGCTTCAGAGGCTTTAAGTCGCGGACAAAAAAGAAGATTGATTCTTAATTTGATAATTAACTCAGGAAAATTAATTAAGCTGAGATTAAAAAGGAATCCGATTTTATTATTTGATGACTTAACCGCCGAATTAGACTCAGAAGGCCGTGAATGGACTTGTCAAAAAATACTCGAAACAGGTTGGCAAGCCTTCATAACAGCCCCTGAAAATCCCTTTGAAAAAACAGTGAGGAATGAGGAGTTAGGAATTAGGAATTATTTTCTTTAGTGTTTTTTTGTCTTTTTACTCCTCACTCCTCATTGCTAATTTCTCATTGCTTTATTAACGCTAAAGCAACATCATTGACATTCGTACCCGTCGGTCCTGTCATTAAAAGAGCGTCGGCGGCTTTCAAAGCGTTGTAAGCGTCATTTTCTTTCAAAACGTCAGAGATACTAATTTTCTTTTCCTTCAAAATTTCTTCAGTTTTTCCGTCAACGATCCCTCCGGCGGCGTCTGTAGGGCCGTCTGTTCCGTCTGAACCTAACGAGGCTATCACGACGTTATCAAGTCCTGCTATGCCTGTCGCTGCAGATAAAGCAAATTCTTGATTTCGTCCGCCCATTCCGTGTCCTGTTAAATGAACGACTGTTTCTCCGCCTGCAATTAAAGCGCAAGGAGCTTTAACGGGTCTTCCCGAAGTCAAAACTTCACGCGCTACTGATGCCATAAACGAGCCGCCTTCACGGGCTTCACAGGTCATTGTTGTAGTCAAGACGAGAGGGTTATAGCCTTTTGATTTAGCTATTTCGCAAGCAGCTTCACACAAAGCAGTAAC
>JAFVEW010000042.1 GCA_017475805.1 Synergistaceae bacterium
GGATCAATTTTCCTGTTGGAGAACTGTCGATTATTCCCATATTTAGGACGTTAATAGTAATTCCCTGTTTCGTGAGTTTTTCTATAATTTGAATGCCTTGAATTAAACTGCGAGCAATTCTGTCTAACTTCGTAATGATTAAAGTATCGCCAGACTGAATGACTTTCAAAAGTTGATTAAGCTCAGGCCGATTATTTTTTACTCCCGAAAAAACATCTGAAAAAATTTTTTCTACGCCGGCATTTTTTAATTCTTCCTGTTGAACTTCGAGAGATTGGCCGTTCGTACTTACTCTCGCGTATCCGTAAATCATAAATAACTACTCTCCTATTCTCTCCTATTTTGACTATAATTTATGACCATTCGCGAAAAGTTATTTTAACAGAACAAGAATATTATAGTTAAATCTGTCAAGTTTTGAGCATAAACTGTTTTAATCTGTCTTTGACTACGGCAAGCTGTAATGGATTAATGACTCCACGTGGAACAATACATGATATTTCTGATTTTTCTAATTCTATGTATTGATTAACTTGAATAACAGAATCAAGAGTTAGACCATTAAAATCATCTTTAGGAATTTCAATATCCCATTCACGGCCCTTATGTTTTGACGTAATTTTAATAACGAACAAACTGTCGCCGAAGTCTTTAATAATTAACGCCGGACGTACTTTCTTTTCATTTTTCTCCTCAAACGGAAAAGCTATCTCGACAATTTCTCCTTGTTTATAGTTCCGCAAGGGCAGCCTCCAATCGCTCACGTGATAACGTTTTCCCTTTGGACAGCCAAAAACTGTCTTCTTCGTCTTCGCTTTCTTCCCATTTCGAGAACTCATCAGAAAAAAATTTTTTTATTTTTTCATTCGATATAACGTCATTATGGAAGATTGCTTCCCTTCCAAAAGTATCTAACCAAGGTGTTTCTTTATGAGTTGCATTTGAGAGAGCATATCCGCTGAACCATTTTTTTTCATCAACGACCATCTGAGCCACTGATTCTATCGTTTCATCAATTCCATTAACTTCATTAATTTCAGCAACAGGAATTATGTTATCCCTATACTTTTTATATTCTTGATAAACGCTATCAACTACAGGACCGTGTTCCCATGCTTCAATAGGTTCAGCAAAAATCGGCTTCCCTGTTAAAGCAAGTGAATATCCTTGACAGTAATATAAAAGTTTCTGTAACTTCATAGGAGTTAGGTCATAGTCTTTGCCTTGAATTTTTCGCATTAAATATATTAAATATTTCGCGAGCGTCTTTGCACTTATCATTTTTATCACCTCGTTTTGAAAATTATATTTCAAACTTTGATTAAAGGATAACGTAATTCACTTTACATAAAAAATCTTATGTAAAGCAGACACGACGCAAAAATTAGTTTTGAGCTGATTTTTTCAGCTGACTACAAATTGTAGACAACTCATTCTCTGCGATTTAAGACAAAAAACGACGCAAATAAACGGCAACACAAAACTAAACTCAATGAAATATTGAGAATTACCGAATTATTCTAAACCAGTCGAATTTGAGGCGGTTAAAATTAAAGTTCCATAATCTCTAACCAAGGCGTTCCTATTGGCTTTTCAGGAACAGAATAATCATGAAGTCCACATAAAATTCTTGAAGTTTTCAGCGAAAAAACGTAAGGAAATTTTTCTTTCACTGAAGGGAATTCATCGCCGAAAATAAGTTCTATAAATTCAATAAATTTTGCTCTTCGACGTTTACGCAAACGAATATTTTTAGACGTTAAGCCGTCGTCAGGGTCAGGAATTACCCCATATAAAACCTTTAGTGCAATCTCATTTTCTTTAACCAGCCAATCATACATGTCTTGTTTTTCTTTTTTTGTCCTTAAAATTTCTAATAACTCAGACGTAACAATTTTTCCACTGCTAAGAGCGTCTCCAACTTTCACTATCACTCACTCCTTAAAAAAGTCAACATCAAACTAAAGTCCATAAAACACAGATTATAACTTAATTTTACGCTTGAGCAGCGAAATCTCCGTTATCTATTTCGTTCATCTGCTCGTCTGCGTCTTGAATGTAACCAGTGTCATTTTCCTTGTCATCGTCGTCAACGTCGTATTCAGGTGCAGCGAGCTTAATGTCTTTGAACGTCCAGAAACCATTTTTTTCCGTAAATTCCCAGCCTAATCGAGAGAAAATTATTGTTATGACAGCATAGAATTTTTTCCGATTCATCGGAAATTCAGCACACTCTTCAGCCCATTGCCTGTAATCTCTAAAGACTTGTCGTTTGTCAATGGTTTTGCCTTCTTTAACTAAATCTTTGACTTCGAAGAATTTTTCTTCGCTGTCTTTCACGAATGTCATTGAATTGCTATTCTCTTCGATGAATTCATTAATTAACCTGTTTTGCTCGTCTGTTTTAGTGAAACCGTTTTGAGCTAAAAGTTCTTGAAGTCCCTCAAGAGCCCAGTTGAAAATTCCCGGCAATTCTTTCAGAAGTTCTTGTTCAAGATTGACATCAAGTAATCTGTCTTTCGAGTTCGGTGTTATATTCTCGGCGTCAGTAAAGTGCATAGGAAATTCCACCATTAAGAAACGTCGCATAAGTCCTTCCGAAATGTCGCCAACCTTTGGGTAGTTGTTGCAGCACATTATCATTTTTGAACGAGTCGGGAATGAGAATGGCGACTTAAATTTATAGCTGTCTTCAACATCGTCGCCAGCAATAAGTTTTTTTATGGTTTCGTCTGCACCGCCAAAATTATTTCCTGTATCCGAAGAAATATTCAGCCATGAGTCTTTGAATGGCATGAGTCTGAAGTCTTTCACAAGTTTTGACGGTTCAACATATGAAACGTAACCCTGCGAGCCTCCAAGCATTTTGCCTAAAACATTAACGAAAACGCTTTTTCCGTTTGAGCCTGTACCCATAAGCATGAGAGCCCTCTGGAAACGGCAATCCGGCAAAAGTAAATAACCGGCAAATTCTTTAAGAACTTTCTTTTTTTTCTCGTTTCCGTTCGTAACTTCATTGATAAATTTGTCCCATTTTTTGTGCGTTGCCTTATCTTCGTATCGATACGGGAGCTTAACAGTCGTATAATCATCTGCGCTATGATTCTTGAACGTTGCTATTCTTGTTTCAAGGTCGATATGAAGCGTACCGTTTTGGAATGTAACGCGTGGCAACATGTTAAAACTTTTCAAAGGAACATCGCTCCAGATTTCTTCACAGCTCTTTAGAGTCCTTAAGTTCGTAAGGAGCTTATTGCCTGTTGTTAAATGCCCCAGAACTTTCATGATTTTGCTTTGAATTTGCGTATCGGTCTTTTCTTTCCAGATGTTATCCTCATATTCATAAAAACCGCATTTGTCGTTATATATCAGCTTATGATGAGCTAATACTTCGTTGCAAACTTCCACTTCATCAAGTCCTTTCTTACCTGCACGAATTAAATCGTTGATCCAATCTTTATTAAACGTTGACCCAAGACACATCGTCATCTCTCGAATATCCGCCGATTCTGTGAACGGTGAGACTTCTTTGATAAACTCCTTGCAACGCTCCATAACTTTTTCGCGTTCTCGTGCCGTCATATTATCAACTGAAGTCGTAGGTCTTAGATATTCCATGCACCAGTTAAGACCTTTGCGTGAATATTCATCAAGGAGTATCTCAACGTTACCGTATTTCTCGTAATATTCAGCCACGTCTTTCGTCTTATAAGCAGTGATAACTTCAAACGTTATTCTTTCTTTGATTAACTCACGCGCCATTTTGTAGGTGAACTCGTGGCCAGGTTGGTCGTTATCAAAAGCGAGAACGACTTTCTTAAAATCTTTCATTTTCTCAATGGCCTGCGGTGTCAGCTTTCCAAAATCGCCGCCGTTCGTGCAGAGAACGCTGTAGCCTGCTTGGTCGAATGAAAGCGCGTCAAAAGTTCCTTCGGTAACAACGACAAAATCTTTGCCCCTGTCTAACGTATGAAGACCCCAGATTGAATTTTTCAAGAACGGATATTTTTCGTGCGAAGCCTTCATATATTTCTGCTCGTTAGGATTTTCGCCTTTTCCGCTCCAATCGTAGCAACGCGTATTGAAATAAAGAACGCTCTTGCCGCTCTCGTCCATGTATGGGAGAACAAGTCGCCATGACGGCCCTTGCGGCTTAACTCCGATTTTATTTTTCCTGATTGTTTCGTCAGTGATACCGCGTGAATGAAGATACGCCAACGCTCTGACAGCATACGGCTTATTTGAAAATAATTCGTTGTGCCAGCGTTCAACGTCCTTCATGAACTCGTCGCGCTGTGATTTCTGAATTTTGATTTTTTCAGGAACGTACTCAGGCATTAACTCACGAATTGCCGCGCCCTTGTCGCCGTTAAATTTCACGATAGCGACTAAATCAACGATGTCGCCGCCTTGTTTGTTCATAAAATCGTACCAGCGGCCATTTTCAGGATAAACCGCGAATGCGTTTTCACCCTCACCGTTGCCGAAAATTGAGTTCGCTCTGTCACTTCCGCCGACCCTATGAAGCCTGATACCAAGCTGCTCGGCAACTTCTTTAACGTTGTATTTCTCTTGAACTGCTGCGAATATATTTTCTTCTAAACAATTTTGCATGTGATATACTATCCTCACTTTTATTAAATTTTGTTATGAAGATTATAAAAAAAATGAGCGGCCTTTGCAAGTGGGTCGCTCAAAAATTTTTTTAGGGCTGTAATCTTTCCGCTAATTTTTCTTTCACTATTTTTTCGACGTATTCTGTAACTTTTTCTTCAATCATGTGTTCTTGTTCTTCTAAAGAAATTTTCTTTCGCACATACGTTACTCCTGTTGTAAAACCTACACAGAAAAAACAAAAACAAAACGAGACAATCATGAAGCCAAACGCTAAATTACTTGACATTTTTTCACCGTCCTATCCTTTGAAAAACGCAATCACAGAAAAAGCGAGCGTCAAAGCACCGAGCAAAACTCCGAAAACTACAAACCATTTATTCTGGTAATCTTTCATATCTTCAAAACGCTTTTCAAGACCGCTAATTTTGTCATTCGTGTTTTGATTTTTTTCCGTTAATTTCACTTCAAGGTTATCAATTTTCGCGTCAAGAATTTCAACAGCACTTTCAATTTTCATATTCAGATTTTTAATTTCGCCGTGAAGTTTCTCAAAATTTTTTTCAATAATAGCCTGAAGTTTTTCAAATTTATCGTCTGTCCGCTCACGTTCAGCGTTAATCTTGAATTTAATATCTTCAAGCTGTAAATCAAAAATTTTCTGTGGTACGTATTCTGTCGTCTGAGTTTCCATTACTCCTGCTTGCACTCCTTAATCATCATAAATCTTGCTTCTATGGCCGATTTTAATAGCTTCGATAGTTAAAATATCATCGTAAATCCTGCAGACTATTCTGTAATCGCCTACTCTATAACGATATTTTCCTGATAAATTTCCTTTTAATGACTTAGCTATAGAACGCGGATTAGGGTATGAAGGTAAACGTTTCAAGAAATTATTAATTTTTTCTCTGACAGGCTTATCAAGTTTTTTTAGGTCTTGTTCAGCCTCGTAAGAAAGTTTAATCAGCCAGTTCAAGACGCTTCATCACTTCTTCTAAAGGATAAGTTTTCATTTTTCCACTGTCGATTTCAGCTGAAATTCTATCAGCGTCATCACAGTCCTCTACATACTCAGCGCATAACCTAATCGCAAGCTCTTCGGGCGTTTCATTTCCGCTGGCTGCGTAATAGTTAAATCTTTCTTGAAGTTTAGGCGTTAAATTAATCGTTAATTGTGGCATCTTAGTCGCTCTCCTTCATATTAATAACGGCGTTTTTAATTAAATCGCTATTTTTTTCTTTCTTTTTAAGTCCCGGCGGCAGTCTAACAAAATTATCAACTGACTCGCGCGGGATTATCCATACTGAACCGATTTTTTCTGCGCCCTTGAATCTTCCTTGTTTACATAAAACAGCAACTCGTATCCTGGTTAGTCCTAATATTTGAGCTGCTTCTTTAACCGATATTAAATTTCTTTTATTTTCTTCCATAAATAAAGCACCTCCTTTTTATTTTCGTATTTTAATATATTAACATTCGTTAAAAAATCAGTAATTTTACTTATTGAAATCTATTAACATTCGTTTATAATTTCACTCGTAAACAAAAAGCGCAAGACGCTTAAGAAAATCAAAAGTTTTTTCACCGTTTAGCTGATGAGCGTGAAGGTGGTCGCAGGTTAAACAACGAGAGAACTTATGAAAAAGTTTATTGAAAAACACCCTACCAGACGCGACGGGTTAAGCCGGAGCAAACGCCACAGGGTCATAGGAGGAAAAAATTTTGAAGTCAAAGTTGCTGGAAAGGCTTTCAAAGGAAAAACCGAAGCACTCACAAGATAGCGAGTTCGCCAAAGATTTTTGCGAGGCAGTTCATCAAGGCTATTCATTAGAACAGATTATGAAAATCTTATGTCCTATTGATGAGCGCAACGGTTATATAGAGTATTCAATGCGTACTTCTTTCGGAACGACGCATGATCTGAAAATGCCTTATACATTTGAAAACATCATGTTAATTCGGGAAATCATATTAGGGAAAAAATAAGAAAGGAGATTTTAATGTGAAGAACAACGAATTTTTTAACAACATGCGCAACACAGTCAAGAACAACGAAGTAACACGCGGTGAGAACCAAGCCTTCTGGGCATGGCGCGAGTGTATTGACGCGGGTTTAGACTGCCCGTTCTTAAAGGACTCGATTTGGGAAGAACACGTATCGAACTTCTTAGCAACGATAGAAGCAGCAGGTTTCACAAAATTCGCCTACAAGTCGGGCTCAACGATGACTTTTGAAAACATCATCGACTTTATGAAAGCCGGTTGGGCAATCACAGGAAGAATCGAAATCGACGACAGCGACTTCTACGCTCAAAGAACCATTGACGCTGTAATTTTTGAACGGAGAAATTAAGAATGAACAAACTCGACGAAATCAACGAAGCTCTCCTAACTCTCACGGTCGGATTTGCAGTGATTTTATTCGTTTTGATTGTTTGGAGGTGAAATTATGAACACGGTAGAAAAATTCAAAGCTCTTTTGAAGGCAAAAGAAAATGACAGCGTCGAGAACATTCTCAAAGGATGCGCGTTCGACGAAATGAAAAAAATCGCGCTCGTTTTGAAACTCGATATTGAAAAAATCAGGCGTTGGTACGCGTTCGACGTTGAAAGAGGGCTTATAGAGGAAATTTTAACGGCTCTTGACACACGGCGTTTTCGCCAAGAACTTGCTCGCAAATTCAATAGGAAAGCAGCATAAGGAGGAAGTAGCAATGAAAAATAACGAATTTTTCAAAACAATCAGCAACGGCAAACATTTAACTGACGGCGAGCGCAGAGCAATCTGTGCATGGGAAAACGGCATTGAGAAAAATGTAAACTTCCCGCTTTTAACTGATGTTTTTTGGCTTAAAGAAATTCCAGACTTCCTTGAAACTGTAAAAAAGTCCGGTCTGAAACGATTTGGCTTTTTCTCAACGTCAACAATCGACACAGAAA
>JAFVEW010000043.1 GCA_017475805.1 Synergistaceae bacterium
TATAGTCTCAGATAATAGAATCGTCGTAAAGACTCTTGACGGACAGCGCGACGTTATTTACTGCATTTATAATCCCACTAACAAAACTTTAGTGATGACTTTCACAAGCGGACCTAACGGAATGGGCGAGAACGCAGCAGTCTTTGTCAACGATGATGACGACGACGACAAGCCGAGAACTCCGACAATGCCGAAAGCTCCAGTATTCAAAGCTCCGACAAATTCAAAGCCTACATTTTCGACAAAGCCTGCAACGCCGCAAGGATTCCCGAAATTTCCGGGCTCTGCACCTCAAGTTAATATCGAAGGCGTTTGGCAGACCTACGCGAACGGTTCACAAGTTGTAATGCAGTGTCAGGGAAATAATTATTATGTCTGGATTAACGGCCAGCCCGTCGAGATGGGAACTTTTCAAATTCAGGGCGGTAAATTAATCGGAACGAAAAGCACCGGCGAATCATTTAGCAACAGCGTGCAAGTCAGCGGCAACAACTTAATTTTGACGGATTCTAATAACGCACGCATAGTCTATCAAAAAGTTCAGTAAAAATTATTCTCGTGATATAATTTGAGCAAGAAAAAATCTCCTTGATGAAAAGAAATTCGTCAGGGAGATTTAATTTTTTCAGCTACATTTTCAACTACAAAAATGTTAATTTTATTCAGTTATGATAAAGTCTCGCGGATTTAATTTTGAAATTAAAATTTTAATTCACCGCATGGCCTTCAAGAATCGCTAAAACACCAGCAGCAATTAAGACACACGCAAGAAGAATCATTAACGAGATTGAACTTATTAATGGAGCCGCACAGACAAGCAACGCAGAAATTATAAGCATGACTCCGTTTAATAACATCATCCACCAGCCTTTAATTTTTGCACCGCCAAGCCAAAATGCCGCGCATGTTCTTGCAATTCCTGTAGCAAAAAGCCATAAGCCTATTACAAACGGCATGAAGAACGCACTCAAGCCGGGCTGAAGGATCATAATAACGCCTGCGATTAAATCTAAAAGGCCAAGAGCTATAAATCTCTTGAATCTGAAAAAATACCAGCCTGAAAAATAATTCAAGCCCGAAGCAACAAGACCGCAGCCGATAAAAAATCCAGCCGTCATTATCGCTTCAATAGGATAACGAAACGTTAAAGCCCCTAAAATAATTAAAATTATTCCAGTTACATAAAAATTCTTTTTCATTTTTTTATTCTCCCGAGTTCAGTAATTTATTTAAGTCTTCTTGTGCCTGCTTGAGATTCAAAAATTGAATCCCGTGAAAACCGAAATTTTTTGCGCCTTTTATATTTTTTTCTAAATCATCAATGAAAACGCATTCGGACGGAACAAGATTATATTTTTTTGCGAGAGTCTCATAAATTTTAGGGTCAGGCTTGATTAATTTAACGTCGCATGAAAAAACTCCGCCCTCAAGCAGCGGCAGGAAATCTAAAACTTCGGGATTTGCATTCATGACATAGTGAGAATAATTCGAGAGATAAAGCAGTCTATAACCGCGCGATTTTAATTCTTTAAGCCATACGGGAGTCGCCGCTCTTTTGCGTAAAGTTTCGCCGACGTTCACAAAAATTCTTCTAAGCTCCGACTCGTGTTCGGGGTCATAATCAACAATGCTCTTAAAAACTTTTTCAGGGGCGTCGCCTGCGTCAAGCCTGTCCCAGCGTCCGCTGCCCCATACGTCTTCGTCAAGTTTCGCGATTAATTTTTCGTCCGCGCTTGGAAATTGCCGCGACATGAAGCCGTCCCAGTCGAAATCGACTAAAACATTTCCGATGTCAAAAATTACTGTATTAATCATGAAATTTTTACTCCCATTGAGGCAAGCTCTTTGATGTTAGCGTGATGATTTTTTTCGTCGACCCATCCGAGTAAATTTTCAAGGACTTCGACTTTACGGCCGGATTTTAATAACGCAAGCACGCTTTCACGGACGCAAAACTCGCTTGCAATTCCGCAGACTAAAACGTTGCTTGAAATATCCTGATTTAATTCGCGGCCTGATTTATTTTTTGCATTGAAAGCTGAATATTCTTCCACTGAGTCATTTTCGCCTTTGTAATAAATATTTGCTTCGTTTGGACGCTGTTCAGGATTTTTGATTTTGCTATAAAAATCTGCGTGAAGTTCTGCGCCGTGAGTCCCTGCGTTGCAATGTACAGGCCAAGTGCCGCCGTTTTGAATATAGCTGCAATGTTTAAGGCTATGATTATCAGCAGAATAA
>JAFVEW010000044.1 GCA_017475805.1 Synergistaceae bacterium
CCGTGCGCTTGACGCTTGACGCTTGACGCTTGACGCTTGACGCTTGACGCTTGACGCTTTACGCTTGACGCTTGACGCTTGACATTGTACCAAGAATCAAAAAATCTTGTCAAGATTACTAACCTCCTTCTAACTGTGTATAAATTTTTGTAGAATCATACTTTATTATCGGATATTTTTATTATAAAAAAACTTGCTAAAATATGGCTCAAAAGACAGGTTTTTATTATGGAAAATTTTGAAGAAAGAATTAATGCGCTTTATAAATTAATCGAACATTACGCAACACTCTATTATGACCAAGACGAGCCTGAAATTTCAGATTTTGAATATGACTCTCTCGTTAAAGAATTAAAGGAACTTGAAAAAAATCACCCGGATTTAATTCGTAAAGATTTTTTAACTCATAAAGTCGGCGGCAATGTCAGCGAGTTATTTGCAAAAGTTCAACACGAGACCCCGATGTTATCGCTCGATAATGTTTTTAACAACGAAGAACTTGAAAACTTTTTTCACAAAATCGAACGCGAAAAAGACTTTAATGTAAAAAATTTCACTTGCGAAATGAAAATTGACGGGCTTGCAGTGTCGTTGATTTATGAAGACGGAATTTTCGTTAAGGGCGCGACTCGCGGCAACGGTCAAATCGGCGAAGATGTTACGGCAAATTTGAATTTAATTGACGCTGTTCCTAAAAAATTAATTGATGCTCCTAAAGGGCGACTCGAAGTTCGCGGAGAAGTTTTGATGACTCTCGAAAGATTTAGAGCCGTCAATAAAATTCGCGAAGAGCGCGGCGAAAATCCTTTTGCTAACCCTCGAAACGCAGCCGCTGGAACATTGAGACAATCTGAAAAGAATAATCACGTTATTTCAGAACGAGGACTCGATATTTTTTTATATTACATCGTCGACGCTCAAAAATTCGGAATAACGAGACAAAGCGACGCTCTAAAATGGCTCGATGCTCACGGCTTGCCCGTCCAAAAGGCTTGGAAATTTTGCGAAACTTTAAGCGACGTTGAAAAATTTATTTCAAAATGGCAAAGTGAACGCGAAAAATTAAATTACGTTACCGACGGCGCAGTTATAAAACTTGATGATTTAACTCAATGGCAAGAAATCGGCGCGACGAGCCACGCTCCTAAGTGGGCAGTAGCTTATAAATATCCGCCGGAAGAAGCAAAAACTAAAATTTTAGAAATTCAAATTTCAGTCGGACGCACTGGAGTTTTGACACCTGTTGCAGTTCTTGCGCCTGTTAGACTCGCCGGGACTCTCGTTCAAAAAGCCTCGCTTCACAACGCTGACGAAATCGCCCGCAAAGATATTCGAGTCGGTGATCTCGCAAAAGTTCGCAAGGCCGCTGAGATAATCCCTGAAGTTATCGAAGTAGATAAATCCGCAAGGACAGGCAGCGAAAAAATTTTCAAAATGCCGGAACACTGTCCTGTGTGTAATTCCGAAGTTATAAAAATTCCCGGTGAAGTTGCTTATCGTTGTATGAATAGAGCTTCTTGTCCTGCGCAATTAAAAGAGAGCATCAAATATTTTGCTTCCCGCGACGGCATGAACATGAAAGGGCTCGGTAATACATTATCAGCAAGTTTAATTAAAGCCGGTAAAGTTAAAAATCTCAGCGACATTTATAAATTAAAGTTAGAAGACTTGATCGGCCTCGAATGGACCAAACTTCAAAAGGAAGATAAAACTACAATCCGCCGCGTTAAAGAAACTATGGCCGACTCTATAATGACTGAAATAGAAAAATCAAAATCCCGACCTTTTGTGAATTTAATCACGGCACTTGGAATTAGCGATGTCGGAAAACATGTCGCAGGGCTTTTAGTTGAACATTTCGGAAATATTGACTCGATGATTAACGCAGATGAAAACGAAATAGCTTCGATCGAAGGCGTAGGCCCTGTAATAGCGCGTTCTATTCATGAATTTTTCAAGACGGAAGCAAATTTGAATTTAATTAACGATTTTCGTTCAATGGGCTTAAAAATGTCGAGCGATGTTGCTACTGTCAGTGAAAACAGATTTGAGAATAAAATTTTTGTCTTCACCGGGACTTTATCATCAATGACACGAGAAGAGGCCGGAGAAAAAGTTAAAAATTTAGGCGGCAAAGTTTCAAATTCAATCAGCAAAAAAACAAGTTATTTAGTTGCAGGCGATAAAACAGGCTCAAAATTAATTAAAGCTGAAAAATTCGGCGTAAAAATCTTAAACGAACAGGAATTTTTAGATATGGTTAAATAATATACAACGAACAAGAATTGACTATGTTAAACAAATTTCTTTTTCACTCCGATATATTAAGCAGCAGCTAATAAAAACAATTAGGAGT
Organism: Synergistaceae bacterium; assembly: GCA_017475805.1. Next base: position 2,357 of record JAFVEW010000044.1, read on the forward strand.
TAGGAAGTAGGAGTTAGGAGTTAAAAAATTCCTCATTCCTCACACCTCACTCCTAACTAAAAAATAAAATGGGGGTCATTAAATGATTAACAGCAGCGCACAATTTAAGTATCAGGCAACCCGAATCCAAACAGCTACAAAAGAGCAGCTTCTTCTTATTACTTACGATATCGGCATCAAAGCCTGCCACGCAGCGGAAAATGCTATGCTTGCAAAAAACAATGCCGCGCCGGATTATGATTTAGCCAACCGCGAGATAATTCGCGCTCAAGAGGTAGTTCGTGAATTAATGGTAACTCTTAACCGCGACAAAGCAGGCGAAATGGGCGACAAACTCATGCAGCTTTATGAGTATATGTATCAGCTTCTTGTCGATGCAAACATGAAGAAAGAGCCCGAAAATTTGAGAACCGTTCGCGGAATGCTCGAAGAATTAAAACAAACTTGGGAAAACGCTTTGATGCAATTATTGAAAGAGTATCAGACGGAACATCCTGACGACAAAGATCTTCAGAATGCTATGGCCGAAATCGAAGGCAAAAAGCCCGCAGTAGCAGCTTCGACAACGCCGCAGCAGACGCCGATTCAAACAGTCAAAGCACCTACACCAGCTACAGCAAATGCAAAACCGAGGAGCTTCTCTCTTGCAGGCTAACGTCCTCGAACAGTCAAAAGAGTTAATTTCACGAGAAATTAAACTCTGCAAAAAGTTAAGGGCAATGATCTCACGCGAGCTTGAGGCCATTGTCCTTGACAGCGACATGGACGAGCTATTTAGAGTTCTTGAGCAAAAAGACGGCATAATCTCAGAGCTTCAATTACTTGCGGACGGCTGGCGCGACGTTTTAAGCAATCCCGTCGTTAGCAATTCTCCAAACGGTTTACGCAATCGTCTGTTAGAATTATATCCAGACGACGAAGAATTGCCCGAACTTATAAAGGAGAGCCGCGACATTGCAAGCAGCATAATGCAGGCCGAAGATAATGCAATCTTAGAACTTCAAAAATATAAAGATGGTCTTCGTTCACAGATCTCCTCGCGTGTTCAGGGGCGTAACGTCGCCGCAAGTTATGCACGCATGGGAGGTTCTATGATATGAAAAAAAATTTTGCTTTTTTGACGTTTTTAACTTTTATAATTTCTTTTTTATTTTTATTTTTTTCTTTATCTTTTATTTCCGAAGCTGCTGAACCTGATCCAGATTTAGAAAAAGAGCGTAAAATCGGCGAAAAAGCTATCGAACAAATTGAACAGCAATGGCCTTTAGCTTCTGACCCTGCGACGCTTTCAAAATTAGAAATGATCGTGAACCGTCTCGAACCTTATATGGAGCGTCGAATAGATTGGCAGGTCAGGCTTGTGAACAGTGAGGAATTAAACGCCTTCTGCTTGCCGGGAGGCTTTATATTTTTTACGACAGGAATTATAGAAAAATTAGAAACTGATTCAGAACTTGCGGCAGTAATGGCTCACGAAATGATTCACGCTGACAGAAAACACGGCTTGAGACTCTCTGCTGAAAGCAACAAAGTATCATTAGGCGCACTTGCTGTCATGATTTTGAGCGGCGGCTCGATGGCTCCGATTATTTTGGCTCAAATGGCTCAGGTAGCTATCACAAGTTCTTATACTTTAGAGCTTGAGTCTGAAGCTGACAGACTTGGTCTTGAGGCTTTAATTCAGTCAGGTTATTCTCCTACGGGAATGATAACTTTGTTTGAAAGATTTATGGCTGAAGAATACAAGCAGCCTATTCACGATTACGGAATTTACATGAACCACCCCGACTCGCCTAAAAGACTTGATGCGGCTGTTAAAATGCTTCATGCTCGTAACATTCCAATTGAAAGAAAATACTCGCTCGGATTATTAAGAACATCGATTAAGCAGACTAAAAAGAAAATCAATCTCGAAATCGACGGTGCAACAGTCTTAACGATTGATAAAAATCCTGAAAATTTTAAGCTCGTAGCTGAAATTAAAGATAATATAGATAAATATTTACAGCTTGAGTTAGCTCCCTACGAACTTCATATTAGAAACGAAGATTTATATATCGGCAATCATCTTGCGACCAAGAATACTAAAGGCATGACTTCAGCTGAAGATTTAAGAAAGAATTTATTAAAAGCTATCAATTCAGCAAGAGCAAAGCACCCAACATCAAAATTTTTCAAGTAACAACAAAAATGGCGACCTCGGGGCGACTTGAACGCCCGGCCTACTGCTTAGGAGGCAGTCGCTCTATCCACTGAGCTACGAGGCCGCTAAAAATTTTTCGCGAAGATTATATCATGAATCCTGATTTTCTTTTTCTCTTTTAAGTTTATAAACCATCGCTAAAATCTCAGCGACTCCGCGATATAAATCTTCAGGAATTTCCTCGCCGATTTCGACGTTTTGATATAAAGCCCAAGCTAAAGGCTTATTTTCGATAATCGGAATTAAATTAATTTCAGCTATTTCTCTGATTCGTTTTGCTAAATAATCGCCGCCCTTAGCTAAAACTTGTGGCGCCCCCATTACGCTGCGGTCATAAGCAAGAGCTACTGCAATATGCGTAGGGTTTGTGATAACGACATCGGCCTTCGGAACATCTGACATCATTCGCTGCTTTGCCATTTCGCGCTGCTTTTGACGGATTTTGCTTTTGATCTGAGGGTCGCCTTCCATTTGTTTATATTCATCTTTTATTTCTTTTTTGCTCATTCGGATAGATTTTTCAAAATCCCATTTTTGATAAAAGTAATCAGCAAAGGCCATCACTAAAAGCATTAAAGCAAGGCGCATAGCCAACGCCCAGAGCATATTCCAAAACTCCCGGCTTCCGATTTCGAGAGGCATTTGCATTGTCTTTGAAGACACGGGTAAATAATTTCTTATCGCTGTGTAAATCATCACGGCGAAAATCGTAGCTTTCAATAAGCCTTTTAATAATTCTACGATTGAGCGCATTGAAATAATTTTTTTCATGCCCGTTATGGGGTTTAGCCTGTCGAATTTAGGGCCGAAAGGTTCTCCTGTTATAGCGAAGCCGACTTGAGCAATTACTGTAACTGTTGAGAATAAAACTACAAGAGCACCGAGCGGAAGCCATGCGAAAAAATAATCTTTCAGAGCTTCCCATGAGACATAATAAAACCAGCCGTCTTTTAATATCGTTCCTTCACCGATAAAAAGAATCATGAATTGAATCAGTCCGGTCAAAGTCCGCCAAGTCAATGCGCCGAGCATCGTAAGTCCGAGCAGAGCCGTGATAATTCCGATAGCTGCGTTTAAGTCTTTACTCATACAGACGCGGCCTTCTTCACGAACTTTCTCGCGTTTGTGCGGCGTAGCTTCTTCTGTTCGTTCTTCTCCGAAAAATTGAAGATTAAATTTGAAAGTTTTACTCATTTATCAATGAAATTATCCAAGAGATCCATCCTTTGACAGTTGAAGCACGCCGTTTGAAAGTCTCTTCACTTTCTACATTGTAAATTCCAAACTGACGCATAATATTTGAAACGTCTTTGATTGATGGTTCTATTCCATTTTTGAAATACGTACGAAGTGCCTCATTAAAGACTTTATGAGACAAAATACTTTCACAAAGAGTTAACTGACGTTGTTTGAAATTTAATTTCAAAATTCGTTGACCCTTATCAAGCAAAAAATAGATAGTATCTCCATTTCTCGAAACTCTGTCGAGTAATCCCAAATAACGCGCTGCGTCAGTGTAATAATTTGTCTGTCTTTTATCAAAAGCATAACGCTCTGTAACTGTTTGTTTATTCAAGCTATGATTATTAAGAAGCTCGCAAATATTAATCACTCGTTCAAAGTTGTCGGCCTGCGGGAACGGAATTTTAGGCTCATTTACAACCATTACACGCTCTAATATTTCTTGAACGTCCTGCAAAGAAATTAATGTATTTTCGAGAGAATAATTTTTCTGTTTTACTAATCTTAAAGAATTATAATTAAAAATATCTTCAAATTTATATTCAAATAACCTAAAGATTCCATTAGAACAAACGAAGAAGATTGTTTTTACTGGTTTAGTTATGCGATTTTGCCAAGTTCTAAACGGATAATATAGCTGTCTAACTAGAAAATCCTCAGAAAGATCTAATTTTGCTTCAAATAGTGCTAAACACGAAACGCCTTCATAACCAGCGTCAATTTCAATTTGCGAATTACTGACATTAATTCGATGTAATTTTTTTGATTTTACATTATTGATGTTAAAACAAAACTCCCCAGAACTCATACGACCTGATACAGTTGCTAAAATATTTTCGTCTTCTACAAAATCGGATATAATCCCTGAAGCTAAGGCACAGTTTAATGCTATTGCTTCACTTGTTATATCATCGCAGTTCAAACTTTGTAAATAAGGCGGCAGAGAACACTTTACAATTGGAGAATCGTTACCTTCAAAACTATTATAAGCTTCAAAATGTGAAATTACATATTCACCCCGCGTAATAGGCAGTATAGCAAGCTGATTATCAGAAAAAACCTTCGGAAGGTTAATCTCGTGGTCAAATTTTGCCATTAATCTCGGTTCTCGAAATTCTTTAATCTTTTCGGCCGAAATATAAAAACAGTCGTCAGTTTCAATTTTTTGTAAAACGTCATATTTGTCGAATAGTTTTTCCCATGCTAAATCATTCAAATTTTTATTACTCATAATTTCTCACCACAACTTCATCAATATTACCGCGTTTACTTCCTACAGAATTAATAGCTCGTTTAGCTTGGACAATGCTTACATTGTAGCCTGAGTACTGTTCTAAAATGAGTGGTGTAGCTGAATTTGATAGCATAAATTTTATACCACGCCGATCCAACTCATCGCAATTTTCACGTAGCCTAATTTGTTCATCTTGAGAAAAGCCATTTTTAGAATATCCAGTAAAATTAGAAGTTCCTGAGACGGGATTATACGGCGGGTCAAGGTAAACGAACGTATTTTTTTTTATTTGTTTCAAAACTTCTGAATAATCTCCAGACGAAAAGTTAATGTTATTTTTATTGAAATAAACACTTACAGCGCGAAGCACTGGTTCATTTACAATATTAGGATTAATGTAATACCCAAACGGTGAATTAAATTCGCCGGCATTGTTGACTCGATAAAGTCCGTTATAGCA
>JAFVEW010000045.1 GCA_017475805.1 Synergistaceae bacterium
ACTGCCTCGCCTTTCGCAAGGTCTGCAGTATTTTGGAACAACTGAACGCCTGGCGACTTCATCCAGTCTTCAACGTGTTCATTGTTCATAAAAGCGTCTCCGGCTCTGCCGCCCATAATAATTAAATCTGGAGCGAGCTGGTTATTTTGCGCTTTGAAAGTTTTAGCTAATTGTCTTAGCTGATGTACGGGATTTCCCGTTTTGTCCCAAGCGTCTGAAGCTGTGAAAGTCGTGGCCGCAGGAAGTTTGTAATCGAAATTGAAAGAACGTCCTTCATCGCTTATATAATCGATTTTTCCGTTCAACGCCTGTGCAAAAAACCATTCGATTCGGCGGTCGATTAATCTTTTTAATCCCGTTTGCTTCACCGCTACGAGCTGGTCGTAAGCTGTCGTTTTATCGCCTTTGCTCATATTAATCGGATTTTGTGAGGCTGTGCGGATTCTGTTAATTTCGCTGGCTGTGATTCTGTCCCGTAAATAAATTTGAGGCGGGACTATTGAATGTCTTTTGCGTTTTCTCGAAATATTAACCTGATTCGGCGGGTCATTCGGAAAACCTACAGGAGCGAGATTATAAGTTCCTTCTTCGACTTCAAAAACGCAGACGTCATCAAGCATTAATTCTTTGCGTTTACCGAGACGGCTTTTTAAGACAAAAGGCTCGTCAGTTTTTATAAGATTGACGGCCTCTGTTAAAGTAAGCGGGCTAAAATTCTGCAAAATTTCTTCAATCATTGTTCATTACCTACCTTTGTTTTACATCAATAAGCTGAAAGCCCCACGCTTCAAGCTGAGTGTTAAGATTAATTTTCTGATTATCAGAAAGTCCTGAAAAAGCCGTGTCGCCAATAAATAATTTATTGCTGTCGACTTGTCCTTGAATACCGATTAAAGCTGTTCCTTCGGCTTTTTTATCCGCGACAATTCCGAGCCGTACGCCCGGCAAATTAGCTGTGGCCGTGATAATGTCATCTGCGGTTATCGGAGATTAAACGCCTGTCATACCGTTTTCTTTTACGATTAAACCTTTCTTTACTTCTCCTGAAACTTTGACAACCTTAAACCACGTTGATTCATAAAAACCTCGCCAAACACTACCTTCAGCAACACGATACTGTTCGCTGACTTCAACACCTGGAAGTTTTTCATTTCCGTACATAATTAATCACTCCTTAATTAATTTAAACTAGCCGCGATAGCTTTCGCGTGTTCGCGTTCTTTTTCAATATCAGACAACTCAACAGCAGGAGCGTCTGTTCCGCCGATTTGAGTCATCGGCATTTTCGGAAGGCCTTCAAATAATTCATCAAAGAATTTCAACGAAGGCACATCATCTTTTGCGTCATCGCTTAATTTCATAACTCTCGAAGTTTCGGCGAGTAAAACGGGCTTAATTTTCTCGATAACGACAGGCGGAATTCCTGCAGCTGTCCACTTATCGGCAAACGCTTTAACTTCTGCTTCGTTTTTAGCGTCTTCAGCTCGCTTGCGGTCTTCTAAAAGAGCTTTATTTTGAGCTTCGAGCTGTTCAATTTTTTTAGCCTGCTCCTCTAAAAGTTTTGATTTTTCGTCTGCTTCTTCTTGAACGCCTTTTAATTGAGCTTTTGCGTCACTCAAATCAAGACGTAAATTTTCAACTTCGGTCATTTCTATATCCTCCTCTGGGAATAAATCTAAAGTAACGTCAGCAAGTTTTAAAGGCTGAACAAAAAGATTAGCAGGCTGATTCACAAGTGCCGCGCCCAAAAGGACGGGACCGACATTTTCGCCTGTTTCCTTATTTATGTAGTTGTCTTCAAATTCTGCTGACATATAACGATATTGTTTGTCATTAATATTTTTTGCAGTTTCGGCGTCAACAAGTATAGTAATTTCAAGTCCGCTGTCTTTCGCTTCAACTGCGATAACCTTGCCTGGTGATTTTGCGCCGTCATTATGGCCGAGCTTCACAGGAACTTCATAAGCCGGGAATTTTCCGAAATTATCAGCCATTTTTTTAATTTTTTCGGAACTGATATTAATTTCGCCGTAACGCTTGTCATAAAAACGACCGACAGGCAAAAGGTTATAAATAAATTTTGTCTCCTCATTGCCGACTGCAACAGGAGAACCGTTATCAACTAACACAATCATTGCGTCTCACCTCCTTTCGAGAGTAAAAAATCTATGTATCTGTCGTGAACTTTGACACCTCTTAAGTCGTGCAGAAATTTCACATAATCGTGTTCGCTTAATTCCGCACGGTTTACAAAAAATTTTTCAGCGTAATGATTCAGCGGGTCAACGATAAATTTTGAAAAATCCGAAGCGTAATAAACGCAATAAACCGGGAGCGAGGCTTTGTTTCCTAAATTAATTAAAGCCTGAAAATTCGGCTTTGAATAATTTTGAAAAGGAACATTCTCATTTTTGTATTCAATTAAACCTACAGGCTCGCCGCGATAATATTCATCAAGCCGAAACGGCAAATAATCTAAATCAACAGCCGTGCAGTCATCGCCGTAAAGTCTGTGGCGTTTAGAAAATTCTAAATCACGCCAGCCCGTTCTTTCTGGAGTTACTGACATCTGAATACACTTCCTTAATTCGTTTAAGCGAAATATCAATGTTTAACGGTTTTATGTCAGTGCCGATAAATTTTCGTCCCATACTTACAGCTGCCGCGCCAGTTGTGCCGCCGCCTAAAAACGGGTCAAGAATTAAATCGCCGGGATTAGTAAAGCGTTCAATAATATCAGCCATTCCGCCGATAGATTGTCCCCACTCGTGAAAACGTTTATCACTTTCGGGACTTTTCAGAATATCACCTATATAATCGCCTTTATATTCGCCTTTGACGTACCACAAAACGGGCTTCCAAAAAGTATTGACGCGCTTTTGGTAAAGCAAAGGCGAGCCGCCACCGGGTGTTAAATAGGGCAAAATCCAATAATACGACATATTTTCGCTTAAACGAGTAACAACTTCAGGCATATAACTTTGGCCTATCATTGCAATTAACGAACCGCCGGGCTTCAAAACTCTAGCCGCCAGCCGTGATAAATCGCTGTAAAGCGGCAAATATTCTCTAGGATAGGGCGGGTCAGTTACGATAAAATCAACACTTTCATCTTCAAGTTCTTTCAGGCCGTCTCGAATATCAGCAACGAATAATCTGCAAACATCATCAGGCATTTCGTCAGTCAATTCGTAAGATTTTCGCTCCGCTTTGGCTTCACTTAAAACTTTTTGCTTAGCTACTAACGCGCTTGTCCCGTCTTCCTGCATTTTTTCTATAACTTCGGGATTCGAGAGTGCTTTTTCTTCTTTTTTCGTTGGATTAAAAACACTCACAGGCTTGCGTGGATATTGCTTGCCGTCTGAACCGACAGTTTTATCTACTTGCGGAATTTCCGCACCTGCTTCAAGTTCTTTTCGTTGTGCGCCAATAGTTTTATCACTAACGCCCAAATCTTTTGCAATTTGCCTGTCTGATTTTTCGGGTGTTTCTTTCAGTTGAGCCTGAATTAATCCGCGTTTTTGTTCGCTTGTTAAGTGTCGCCGTGCAATATTTAATTTTCTTGCGTGAGTTAATTTTTCTGCTTCACTCATTCCTGCGCGGATAACTTTCGGATAATCTTTAATTCCTAGCTCTTTACAAATTTGAAGTCTGTGGTAACCGTCAAGGACATTACCTAATTCGTCAAACTCGATAGGAACCATTACACCGCGCTGTTCAATGTCAGCTTTTAATTCTGCGTATTCTTCAGCAGATAAATTCGGCATTACTTGATAATCAGCCATTTTCTTTACTCTCACTTTCTTTACTCTCAAAATATAAAAAACAGCACGTGAGAGTAATAGCCGTGCTGCTAATTTTTGCCGATGGTCAGACTTGAACTGACATCTTTCGCGATTCGCTCTGCCTTGAGCTACACCGACATATAAAAAAACAGCCTGCAAATAAACAAGCTGGCTTAAATTAAAAAATCATTACAGGTTTTATTTGTTTTTATGCGCTAAGTGCTAATCTTTCTGTGATAAAATCCTTGACTTGCCCGTAATCAAAGCCAATATCAAGAAGACTGCTTGCTAATTTTTCCATTTTGCTGACTTTGATTAAATCTTCAGCTGAAAGATAATCTCGAATGTTGTCTTTCTTGTCAATTCCGAGCTTTTCTCGAAGCTGTTTTGAATTCATTCCGAATACTGTTTTATAAACTAAATCAGTATAAACAGAATAGCCGTGTCCTTTCATTCGCTCATTTTCGCCGGATTCTAAAATCACGTCAGTTAGAGTGCGCCTCATTGCGATACTTTTCGCACGTTCAAGCAAAAATTTCTGGTGTTCTTTAGCGACACGAACTAACGCTTTCTCGCACATCAAAAAATAAATACGCGCCTGCTCGCCGCGTTCCGAATGTGTACTCATTGCCAGCTTCTTTGCGAATGAGGCCGAGAGTTTATAATCTGTTGCGAAATTTCCGCGACCTTGCTTTTCACTCGCCTTTATTGGAGAATAATCAACGCCATTTTCAGCAAAAAGATTTTCAAGAATGTTAGAATTTATCCATCTTGCGTAATGTGTTTCGTCAAGCTCAAGCCACTTATAGAGCTTCTTGGCCGTTGTGAATCCTTCTTTGTCAACTTCAAGCTCAATTTCAATCGGTGTTCTTTTTTCAATTACAACGTCTAAATTTTCCATAATTAAATCCCTTTCTATTCATCGGAAGCGCACATATCTAAATCATATTCACATTGTTTTTCTCGCCACTTCGTAGCTTGATATTCAAGCATTCGTTTTCTCTGTTGAAAATCAGGCACTGCAATAACAAAACCGACATCAAAAGTCTGTAATTTATTCAGCAAATCCGCCTGTTCAATAGTAAGATACGGCCTTATAGGAGCTTCAGCAGGAATATTCACTTGCTCTCTGAACTGTTTAGCCGTAACGCCTAAAACAATTTTATTCAGCATATCCATCTCATTGCTGAAATGATAAAATTTTGGTTCTTCGTGAACGCTTTGAATAGCCGCTGTCAGTTGCGGGTGTTGCTCTCGAAGGCATTGCAAATATTTAATTTGAGCTTCCATTTCATTAAAACGCTTGATATATGCTTCTTTGAAACGATTAGCTTTTTCACCTGTAAAACCCATTGCCAAAGCCGTAAAACCATCACGAGTCAGTACATAACAAGGCTGTTTCTTGTTTTGTTCATTGATATAAGAGGACTGTCGAAAATTCGAC
>JAFVEW010000046.1 GCA_017475805.1 Synergistaceae bacterium
TATTTAAGTTTATAATCCTGCAGCTTTTCTTAATTCTTCAGCGCGGTCCGTCTTCTCCCAGCCAGGCAACGTCGGTAAATCTATTCTTCCCATATGTCCATAGGCCGCAAGTGCTTTATATTGAGGCTTACGTAAATCTAAGTCGCGGATTATAGCCGCAGGTCTGAAGTCAAAATGTTCGCGGAGAAGCTGAGAAATTTTTTCTTCGCTGATTTTTCCTGTTCCAAAAGTATTGACGTTCAATGAAACAGGCTCGGCAACTCCGATAGCGTAAGCAACTTGAATTTGACACTCGTCAGCAATTCCTGCAGCAACGATATTTTTAGCAGCGTAACGGGTCATATATGCTCCGCTTCTGTCGACTTTCGTAGGGTCTTTGCCGGAAAATGCTCCGCCTCCGTGAGGCACCCATCCGCCGTAAGTGTCAACGATGATTTTTCTCCCTGTTAATCCAGAGTCAGCCATAGGTCCGCCTTTGACGAAACGTCCTGTCGGATTAACGAAAATTCTCGTATTTTGGTCAATTAAATTACCGGGAACTATCGGCGTTATAACATGCTCGATAATGTCGGCGCGAATTTCTTTCAGGCTTGCTTCGGGGTGATGTTGAGCTGAAACTACGATTGTATCAGCATGAACGGCGCGGCGGTTTTCATAACGCAAAGAAACCTGAGTCTTTCCGTCGGGTCTTAAATAAGCAAGCGTTCCGTCCTTGCGAACTTTTGTTAATTGTCTCGCAAGAGCATGTGAAAGAGCTATCGGCATCGGCATAAATTCTCTTGTTTCGTTCGTTGCATAGCCAAACATCATGCCTTGGTCGCCTGCGCCTGTCTTTGCTATGTCCTGCTCAGTGATTGAAGCGTCATCGCGGACTTCAATAGCGTTGTCAACGCCCTGAGCAATGTCGCCTGACTGTTCGTCGATAGCCGTTAAAACAGCGCAAGTATCTCCGTCGAAGCCGTATTTAGCTCTCGTGTAGCCTATGCCGTTAATAGTTTCGCGAGCGATTTTCTGAATATCGACATAAGTTTTCGTGCTGATTTCTCCTGCAACGACCACAAGTCCTGTCGAAACTAAAACCTCGCAAGCCACGCGCCCCATAGGGTCATCTTTCAAAATTGCGTCAAGAACACCGTCTGAAATTTGATCCGCGACTTTATCAGGATGTCCTTCGGTTACTGATTCTGATGAAAAAATAAAATTCTCTGCCAATTAATTTACCTCCTTATATTTAATTAGGAGTTAGGAGTTAGGAAGTAAAACAATAAAAAGTCTTTTCGTTCCTACTTCCTACTTTCTAATTCCTGCTTGCATTAAAAAACGCACTCCCCGAATGATTTAAGAGAGTGCGCTGAAATTTCTTTCTTTTAATGTTTTCTCTCTCTCATCACCCAGCTGTAACAACGCTGCCGATATTGGCACCTGATTCAAACAGGTTGCCGGGCTTCACAGGGTCGGTCCCTCCACCTCTCTCGATAAGAGTTAAATATTTATATTATTTACTTACTTCTTATTTTTTATTTTGAGTACAACTCAACCGCGAGAATTTCGTTGACTTCAATCGGAAGTTCCTCGCGTAAAGGTTCACGGATTAATTTCGCACTGAACTGTGCCTTGTCCTTCTCAAGATAAGGAACGCTGAACGAAACAAAGCCGTTGAAATTAGTTTCGACTAACGGATTAGTGCGAGTTTTTTCCTTAAGGCTGATCACGTCGTTGACTTTAACGCCGTATGACGGAATTTCAACATTGTTGCCGTTTACTAAAATATGTCCATGATTGACAAGCTGACGAGCCTGACGAATTGAGCGGGCAAAGCCTGTTCTATAAACAAGATTATCAAGTCTGCATTCGAGGGCTTTAAGCAAAGCTACACCCGTCTGATCCTGACTCTTTTTAGCTAAGTCGAAATAGCGTGCAAACTGTCTTTCAAGAATTCCATAATAAGCCTTAATCTTCTGCTTTTCCATTAACTGAAGGCCGTACTGTGAAACTTTCTGGCCTGCTCTTGCTGCTGAAGCGGCTGCATTCTTTTTAATGTCTGTGCGTTTCAATGCCTTAGGGTGTCCGCAGACGTTGACGCCTAAATGTCGGCATAATTTGAAGCGTGGTTCTCTTCGTGTTGCCAATTTAATTAAACTCTCCTTAAATTTTTATAAAATCTGTCAAAAATTCTTTGTGAGTTTATCACCCGCGCCCTAAAAAAGCAATTTTAATTTAAGAATTTTTAGCTATAATAATTCAAAAAATTCCCAATTAAGAAATTTATTGAAGAAAGGAAAAATTCTCATCATGAAAAATCATGAAATTTCACGCCGTGATTTTCTCAAAGGCACAGCGGCTGCGGGCTTGGGTCTTACTGCTGCATCGACACTTGGAACATTAGCCTTTGCTGAAACGAAACCGCTCTATAAAGCAGGAACTTATCAGGCGACGGCATACGGAAATTTGAGCAACATCACCGTTCAATGTACGTTCAGCGAGACGGCTTTGACAAACGTTGAAATTCTTTCTCAGCAGGAAACCCCGATTTTATTCTCGCAAGTTCAAGATCAGTTAATTCCCGCAATAATCGAAAATCAAGCAGGCGGACTCGACGCTATCACAGGCGCAACGAACTCATCAAGAGCCGTCAAAGAAGCTATCGCCGATTGCGTTGCTCAGGCAGGCGGAGATAAAGAGGCTTGGCTCGCTAAGAACATCACTAAGACGGCCGGAGCTGATGAGACTTATGATACTGACATCGCCGTAATAGGCTGCGGAGCTGCAGGCTTCATGGCCTCGATAACTGCAGGACAACAGGGGAAAAAAGTCATCGTTCTTGAAAAATCAGGCTCTGTCGCTGGCGTCAACGGAATAAAAGTTTCAGGACCTTTCGCAGTTCGTTCGAGCGTTCTTGAAGCTAAAGAGGGCGGCACTACGTTAGACGTTGAAGAAGTTTTCCAACACGTTATGAATTATTCGCACTGGACTCCTAATCCTGCTTTAATTCATAGATGCCTTGACGAATCTAAAATTGCTGTCGCTCAGCTTGTCAAAGTCGGTTATCAAATGAAAGAAGCTAATTTCAGATTCGAGACTCCTTTCAAAGGCGCAAAAGGCGGCTTTCATTTAATTCTCAATGCTCTTGACGAGAGAGTAAAACTTTGGGAAAAAGCTCTTGCCGACGCTAAAGTCAATGTGATTTACAACACTACAGCTACAGGCTTATTAATGGACGGCGACAAAGTCAAAGGCTTAACGGCACGCAAAGCTGACGGCACGAAAATCACTATCAACGCGAAGGCCGTTATCATTGCTTCAGGCGGCTATCTCGGCAACAGAGATTTACAAGAAAAATTCTTAA
>JAFVEW010000047.1 GCA_017475805.1 Synergistaceae bacterium
CTAAAGGTCTTCAAGACGCGGTCTATATCACAATCGGAATGGGCATCGGCATGGGAGCAATTTCCGGCGGAAAACCTGTTCACGGAATGTTACACCCCGAAGCAGGACATTTAATTATGTCTCGCGTTCCCGGAGACGATTACAAAGGTCATTGCCCTTCACACGGAGCTTGTTTTGAAGGAATGGCCAGCGGTTTAGCTATCGAAGACAGATGGGGCAAACCTGCTAAAGATCTCGGCGACCGCGACGAAGTCTGGGAACTTGAAGCAAAATATATCGCTCAGGCCATCACGGATATTTTATTGACTTTAAGCCCTCAGAAAATTATTTTAGGCGGCGGAGTCATGAATCAAGCAAAGCTCTTCCCGCTGGTCCGCAAGTATGTTCTTGAATGCGTCAATGAATATATCGATACAAAAGAACTTAGAAATATTAACGCTTTCATCACTCCGGCGGCCTTAAACGGCAATCAGGGAGTAATGGGAGCAATTAAACTCGCTGCAACAGTCGCAGCAGAGTAAAAAAACAAGTAGGAATGAGGAATTAGGAAGCAGGAACAAGACTTTTTAACTTCCTACCTCCTACTTCCTAACTCCTAATTAACATTAAAAAGAGAGGCAGATTTTCTTGGCAGAGATTCAGAATTTAGATGCTACACAGACTCAAAAAGAAGCTAATCAGGATTTCAGAGACTTAGAAGTCGAATCATTAGGAGAAGAACATATTAATCTTGTCTTCACACTTGGACGCGAAAATTTCGGCGTTGACGTTAATATCGTTCGCGAGATTGTTCGAGTTCCTTCATTTATAACAAGAGTTCCTAACGCTCCTATGTATATTCGCGGCGTTATGAATCTTAGAGGCACTATAGTTCCTGTTTTTGACACTCAATTAAAAATCGGAATGGCCGGAAGTCCTTTGACTGATGAAGCAAGAATTGTCGTTATTGCCGTAAATGATGTAACATTCGGAATGATTGTTAATTCAGTTCGTGAAGTTTTAACAATTTATGACGCTCAGCTTGAAGTCGCGACAAAATTATCATCAGCGATTGATAGACGTTATGTCTTATGGGTAGCAAAACCTGCGGACGATAGATTAATTCTTTTGCTTGATGTTTCCAGCCTGTTTGAACTTGATCAGATTTTAGAAGACAGCGAGTAAATTTTTTATGATTCGTAAGTTGTTTTTCACGGCAGCTGCAATAATGGCTGCTTTAATTTTTTGTGCCTGCGCATATGCTGATGCTGCTTTATATATAGGCTCTCGAAACGCAGGAGCAGTTAAAACGCTCGAAAATAATTCAGGTCTTTTTGTTCCTGTTGAAGACGTAGGGCGATTACTCGGTTTTTCGTCATCGAGAAAAGGCGAAGAACTTTCGCTTCAACGCGATAATGTTCAATTAAGAGTCGTCGATAATTCTGCGGCGGCGTGGTATGGATTTTCTATTGTGCCTTTATATTCCGCGCCGTTCAAACAGGACGGAAAGACTTGGCTTGATTCGTCGAGTGCGGCGGCGTTATTTCAAAGAGTCGTAGGCTCAGGACAAAATAACAGGCTTAGAATCAGCAAAATTTCAGGCTACACAGTTACAACTGCAAACGCAAGAAACGATATTGAATTTGGAAATTTTGAAATCCCGACTCAGACTCCTGCACCTTCGCAGACAGTTGCAAGAAAAACTCAAGAGCCTGTTATAAATCTTCCCGAAGTTAAGACACCCGCAAAAACTCCAGAGCCTCAAATTCAGACAGTTCAAACGGCAGCGGCGACTCAAAATAAAACATCAGCTTCTAAGGCAAAAGCACAGCCTAAACTTGAAACTTTCAAATTAGGTGAATCTAAAGGCGATAAATCAGAAAGTTACAGCGGCGTAATTCAGGGTATCCGCTGGACGTCTCACGAAGGAACGCAGAAAAAAATTCGCGCCGTTATTTTAGTTGACGAAGATGCAGAGCCGACTGTCTTTATGAATCGCAAGCAGCTTCACGCGCTTTTCTCATCGAGCTTAGAGACGTCTGAACAATTAGCTTCGCCGTTCGGGAATGTTAAGACAGAAATTAAGAAAAATTCACGCGGTGTCGATCTAATTTTCGATTTTGAAAAACTCTCTAAGGCTGAAAAAATCGTATTGACTAACCCTAAGCGAATTGTCTTTGATTTCTTTTTGCCGAGCAACGTAACTATAACTCAATCAGTTTCAGCAAAAGATAAAGTTCAACAAGCTACACAGCCTAAGCCGGTTATTCCGACAGTGCCTCAAACGCCCGCGCCTGTAGCAACGCAAAAAAAAGAAGAAAAAGAACAACCCGCGAAAACTTTGATTTTAATTCCTACAACGCCGACGCCTACGCCGACAATACCAAGCCGAAATAATATAAAAATTTCTTCAGGCAAAAAAACTATAGTTGTAGATCCAGGACATGGCGGAAAAGATCCCGGAGCTTCTGCTAACGGAGTCGTCGAAAAGAATGTAAATTTAGGTATCGGACTCGAACTTGAAAAAGCTCTAAAAGCTCGCGGCTATAATGTCATAATGACGAGGCGCACGGACGTCTATCTAAAATTACAAGAACGCACGGATATAGCGAACAACGCCAACGCAGATTTATTCGTCAGCGTTCACGTTAATGCTTTGCCGTCTAAAAAAGACATGACGGGCTTTGAGATTTACATAATGGCCTTGCCGACCGATAAAGACGCCATGAACTTAGCAAAAATTGAAAATAGAGAATACGTCGAAGGCAAAGGCTTTGACACTGAGAACGTCGATAGAAGAACTGAAATGTTACTGAGAATTTTAGGCGATATGCAGCAAAATAATAAAATCAGTGAAAGCACAGATTTTGCGGCGGCTCTTTATAATGCAGGCGTTAGAAATTCTTTACCGATGAGAAGAGTAGCTCAAGCTCCGTTCTTTGTTTTAAGAGGCGCAGGAATGCCCGCAGTCTTACTCGAAACAGGTTTTGTAACGAACGCAGCAGAGTCTCAAAAATTGACAACTCAGGCTTATCAGCAGAGAATCGCTCAAGCTATGGCCGAAGGAATTGTTAATTATGTTAGATAAAAAATTAAACTTTTAAGGAAGGAGCGAAAGATTTTGCCTACAGTAAGACGAGGCAGCGGTTCATCAGGCGAAAGAGATTCATCGTCGATAAATTCACGCGGAAGAGTCCCGACAGCGAGACGCAGACAGATTCAACAGGCTGCAATGGCCGCGAAAAAACATCAGCCGCGCCCTAAACCTAATCCGAATATTAATGAAGATAAGCCTACGCCGCTATTATTAAAAATTTTATCGTGGCTTGGAATTATTTTATTATGTTTTGTTTTAGGATATTTAGGAACGTCGTGGTTCGTGGATTTCTTGAATCGAAAATTATTATTGAAACCTGAAAATCGAATCGAAAATCAAGAAGACTTGAATGAATTTAATGTTTCAGAGCAGGAAAGAATTTTGAATGATACTCTAAAAAATCCCAGCGAAAACGTTAAGCAAATTTCATTAAATCTTTATCATGTTAAGAACGATACGATAGCCGAGACGAGACAAAATTTCGTTTCAAGAACTCCCGAAGATAATATTCGAGACGCCGTCAGTGCTGTAGTTTCGTTGAGCGGAATGCCGCAGGCTGAAAAAATAAAACTGCTTCACGTGTTCAGATTGCAAGATACAGCATTTTTGGACATGTCGGGGCAGTTTGCCTCATCAATCGAATCAGCAGGGCAGCGTAAAAGTCTTTTATTATTAACCGGCATCGTAAGGACAGTGCAGGAAAATTTTTCGCCGATCTCTCAGATTAGATTTTTGATTGACTCTAAGCCTCCTAAATCCGGCGGAACGGTTGACTTATCTGCGCCGTGGAAAATGCCCGCGAAAAATAGTTAAAAAATGTTAAAAGAATTAATTATCGCTACAGGCAATAAAGGAAAATTCCGAGAGTTTGAATTTTTGTGCGAAACTTATTCGCCCGGAAAAAATTTTGCTGAAAATTTAATTTTTGCGCCGGACATTGCAAAATTAATTGTTGAAGAAACAGGAGAAACTTACGCTGAAAACGCCGCATTAAAAGCTCGTGCTTGGGCTTTGAAATCAGGGCGTCCGTGCCTTGCTGATGACAGCGGCCTCGAAGTTGAAGCTCTTGACGGCAGACCCGGAATTTTTTCAGCGAGAGTCGCTAAAGGCCAAGAAGTTAAATGGCTTTTGAACGAACTTAAAAACGTGGGAAAAGGAAAATCTGAAAATCGCCGCGCAAGATTCGTAGCATCGTTAGCTTTGTGTATGCCCGACGAAAAAAACGGAAAAATTTTAATTTCAGAAGGAATTTGCGAAGGAACAATTATAAGCGAGCCACGAGGCGAAAACGGCTTCGGTTACGATCCTGTTTTTATTCCTGACGGATACGACAAAACTTTTGCTGAACTTGATTCAAAAATTAAAAATTCAATTTCACATAGAACAAAGGCTTTTCTAAATTTAATTTCAAAAATATCATCATTATCTTAGTCGACAGGCCGGTGATTTTAATCCCGGTCTTTTAGTTTTTTATTTGAGCTTCTACTCAGGCTCTGCTAAAATATTTATCACCAACCTAAATTAATAATGGATTATGGACTCCTTAGTTTAGGTCGGCGAGGAGTTAGATTTTTGTAACTAAAAATTTTTTCTTCTTGACAAATTAAA
>JAFVEW010000048.1 GCA_017475805.1 Synergistaceae bacterium
GCTATAGCCCGTCAAAATCCTAACTTCCGAGACGGTCGTCCGAAAAAATTTTCAAGGGCGCAAATTAATCACGCTCTTGAACTGCTGAAAACTCATTCATATAAGCAGGTCGCCGCTATGACTGGTATAAGCTCAACAACGCTTGTCAGAGAAAGAACCGTCCAAAAACTCGTCTTCAACGAATAAAAATATTAAACATAATATAAAAGCATATGAAGCATATTATATATTATTAATTTAAGTTAATATCAAATATTATTACGTATGCTTTAACATATGAAGTATACCTAAAAAATATATACAGTATATAAAACATGAGAGGCATACGAAGTTAAAATAAGAATATTGTTATGTCCACAAAAATCTGAATTCATATTTTTGAAACAAAAAGTCTCGTTTTTTTTAGAATTCAGCGGCAATAAAAAATTTGCTGATAAAATTTTGACAAATTATTATCATAAAAATATAATGACATTCAAGACATATGATTTAAGCATATGAACTATAAAAAATTTTTATAAATATTTGAAATTTATCTAAAATATTCATATGTTTTAAGCATAACAAGCATATGTTATAAACATTCAAGATATTAAAAGCATATGAGGTGAAAAATTGAAAATTTTTATTCTCGCGAATCAAAAGGGCGGTGTCGGGAAATCAACTTCTGCTGTCAATATAGCGTCAATTCTAAAAAATAGAGGAAATAAAGTTTTATTCATCGATGCAGACCCACAAGGGAACTCTACGGATTCTTTCAAAGCTAAAATTAAAGACGTTCCAACACTTTATGATGTAATTCTCGATGATGAGCGTATTCCTATCACTGAAGCCGTCCAAAAACTTGAAATGGGCGATATTGTCGCGTCCGACCCGCTTTTGACAAAGGCTGATTCTATTCTTCTTAATGACGTTGAAGGCATTTATCGTTTTCAAGACGCTCTGACAAATCTTTCGGGTTATGATTTTGTAATAATTGATACTGCGCCATCAATGAATAGTTTATTACATTCATGCCTTATCGCGGCTGACCGCGTTATCATTCCGGTTACTGCAGACCGATACGCAATTCAAGGACTCTATCAGCTGAATGACACGATTAACGCCGTTAAACGCCGTCAAAATAATAAATTAAAAATTTCAGGACTGCTCCTTACTAAGTATTCAGACAGAAGACTGCTTGATAGAGAAGTTAAGGAAACTTTAGAAAAAACTGCTCAAGATATGAATACAAAATTATTTTCAACTACAATCCGAGAGAGCGTCAAAGTTAAAGAAGCCCAAGCCCTACGAAGTTCTCTGATAGATTATGCGCCGGAATCCACAACTGCGTCTGATTATAATAATTTCGTTAATGAACTTTTGAAAGAAGAGGCATAAAACATGGCAAGAAAAAAATTTCCCGACCTTGCAGAAGATTTTGCTGAAAGCGTCCAAGCATCTATGGATACTCCGCAGGTGCGTACTGAAAACGAAAGCACTTATATTTCAAGAGCCGTCGCAAGTCAAATAGAAAATTCACGGCAAGATAAAGTTAATGAAAATCGTAATTTAGAACTCGGCATGTCGCAAGGACGCAAGGGGCTCAAACTTAAACGCATGACGATGGCATTCTCAGATATGAATTATGACTTCATGAGAACTTATGCACGTCAAAAAGGCATTAGCGCGACTCAGCTTGTTAATGATTTACTTTCAGAACTTCGCAAAGCTGTTTATAAATATTAATTAAAAATTCAAAAAGAATGCCTGAGCGATTTATTATTCATATTGACATGGATTGTTTTTACGCTGCTGTTGAAGCAAGAGATAATCCTGCGCTCAGGGGCAAGCCTTTAATAATCGGTTCGCTCCCGCATGAAAGAGGAGTAGTAGCAACCTGTAGTTACGAAGCTCGAAAATTCGGCGTCCGCTCGGCAATGAATATAAAAGACGCTTATCGCCTTTGTCCTAATGGAATTTTTATGCACCCTAATTTGAAAAATATAAACAAGTTTCAAATCAGTTGCATGAAATTTGGGAAAATTATTCAGATATTTTTGAATACGTTTCATTAGACGAAGGATATTTAGACATCTCACACGTCATTTCAGCTCAAAACGCCAGAAAAATCGCTTTGGAAATTAAAAGAAGAGTCAAAAATGAAATCGGCCTCTCATGTTCGGTCGGAATAGGTTACTCGATGACATCGGCTAAACTTGCCAGCGAAGAAAAAAAGCCTGACGGATTTTTTGAGATTTTAACGCCTGATGACTTTATCACATTAGTTATAGACAGAAAAGTCAGAGTCCTTTACGGAGTCGGAGAAAAGACAGCAGAAAAATTAAATAATAATGGAATTTTTACAGTCAGAGATATTCAGCTAAAACGTGAAAAAGTCATTTCGCTGCTCGGTTCAAAAATCGGAAAATACATCACCGATTTGTCAATAGGAATCGATGAACGAACTGTAACGCCGTATTACGAAACAGACGCAAAATCCATAGCCCGCGAAGTAACTTTTCAGAAAGATACGATAAACCGCGATTTTTTGAAGGACGTTCTCATGCTTTTAGCCGTAAATCTTGAAACAAGATTAAAAAAACTTAAGCTCTACGCAAGAACTGTAACTCTAAAATTAACTTTTCACGACATGAAAACAATCACTCGTTCACAGAGCGGCGAAAACATAAATCAGGCGTTTGAAATTTTCACAGCTGCTTTCAACTCTTTTGCAAACATAAAAACGAATCTTGTCCGGCTCATCGGGATTAGCTTGCAAAACCTTAGTCAATCTGGAAGTCGTCAGCTTACGTTCGCGGATATTAATCAAAATCGGGAAAAATTTTTGATAAGACAGTGGCAACAAGCCCTTTTTAACTTGGAGCAAAAATATAAAATCAGGCTTACAGGTCAGGAAAATAAAGAGCAACTTTATAACGTAATTGATTTTATGCTCGAAAAAAGTTCATGGCTGTAACCTGCTAAAATGCTTCTTTCGGATTGGAGGGAGAAAAATGAAAAAAAATATTTCGGAATTTCCGCCTATTAATGAAGTTGATGAACAGGAAAAAGCCTTAATTTTGGCTGAAGCTAACAGAATCGGAGTAAGAGCTACTGCTGAAAAACACGGTTTGACTTGGCAGCGCGTAGCTTCGTGGAAAAGAACAACTAAAGAAAGTCCGCTTAGCAAAAAATTAAGCAAAATCATAATTCAGTCGCCGCTCGGAGGAGAAATTTCAACCGAAGAAATTTTAGCTAAAGTCGGCGAAGCAGAGAAGATTTATATTCGCGTTGACGAAAATAAAGCCTATTGGGTCAAAGGTCAGCAAAACGGCTCTATTGACTTATGGTAAACGATAAAAATAACAATCTCTGATCGAAAACCGCTTCAGAGCTGGAGAAATTTATGACGTGTTGTAATTTTCTTCGTTCAGTTCCTTGAAAATCGGGGAACTGATTTTTCATTACTATATTTATTACGACAAAAATCGCGCTTCAATGCACA
>JAFVEW010000049.1 GCA_017475805.1 Synergistaceae bacterium
GGAGTGTGTTCGCTGTCTTTGAGTTCATAATATTTTCCGACATATTTTCCAAATATCCACGCGCTGCCTTTTTTTGTAGGATTGTCGATTAAATACCATTTTTCGCCGTTAATTTCTTTAGCGTCAAGCAAAACGAACAAATTATTTTTATTAACTTGGCCGATGATTTTAGATTTAGCGTTTGGATTTTCACGCAGTCTAACTTTATCAGCTGTGCATATTCCTAAATCCGGGAATTTGTCGTTCCAAACTGTGCGCATTGAAATAATATTCCAAGAATTTTTAACGGGCTTAACAACAGCCTCGAACTTGGCAGGACGAATAGATTTATTTTTTGAATCATAAAGTTTGCCGGTTAAAGATAAATTTTTTCCTTTTTCCTTAACGTCTAAAACTTCAGCAAGATATACAGTGCTATTCTCGTACTTGATGAAGATTTCTTCACCGAAGTGAAATAATTTTCCGTCATATGCTTCAGACGGTATCAGCGGAAAATCTTCATAATCGTCTAAAACGCTGAAATTTTTTTTGCTGACATCAATACCGAAATATTCTTTGACGGTATCGAAAATAAATTTTTTATCGAGAGTAAACTTTCCGAAATAACATTCAGGGTTGCTGCAATTTTTGATTTTATCGCGGTTGTGAAAAATTCCAAAAATGAGCAAATCCTGTAAATATTCGTCGTTTTCTTCGTTAGTTAGGTCGAAATTAAAAAGTTCGTTTTCTGTGAACGCGTTGATAAATTCACTTAACCGTTCTTTTTCGCCTGTTTCAGCGTAAGAAGCTCCGCAGAATATCAGAATAAAAATAAACACGAAAATTTTTATAGCGTTTTTCATTCAATTAAGACCTCTCGCAAGTTCTAAAAAAATCCCCCGACGCTAAGTCAAGGGATTCTAAATGTTTTGATTTTTTAAGCCGAAACGATTTCTTTTATCTTCATTAAGCGGCTCAAAGTCGAACGTTCCTGTTCATCTAACTTCATGCTGATGTAGCGGATTGTCTCGGCCAAGTTCGGTATCATGACGTACTCAAGAGCATTAACTCTGCGGCGCGTCCTTTCGATTTCTCCGGCCATTAATCTAATCGCTTTTTCTTCAGCAGCAAGATGAAGCAAACGAACGATTAATTTACTGAACTGTTCAAGCGCAGCATCAAGCAATAAAGGAACATTAACGAAACCGTAATTAACGGGGTTGCCTTCCTGCTTGACGTCATACTCCGGAACCATGACGCTCATCACGTTATGCCACTCGACAGTTAAAGTCGATTTAGCTCCCGGAAATATCAAAGCCTGCTCCAAAATTTCCGGCGTTGTTTGAGCACGTGATAAAACAAAAGTTCCGTAGCACTCGGCTAACTCTTTTTCGACGGCTTCTCTTAATTCTTTGCCGGCGCGAGCCTTTTCCAAGAAGGCTTTTATTAAAGCGTCCTGCTTGTCTTTCAAGAGTTTATGTCCGCGCTTAGCTACAGCAAGTCTTTTCTTGAGCTTTGAAAGCTCCATTCGGTTGGGGTTGACATTGATGCGTGCCATCGGTCAAAATCCCTCCCTTAGTTTTCGCCCTTTTCAGCTTTTGCCTTCAGTAAAGGGTTCAAATATTTTTCAATGTAAGCGTCTCTAATTCTCTTAAGCTCTTTGACAGGAATCATTGTTAATAAATTCCAGCCGAGTTCGAGAGTTTCTTTGATAGTTCTGTTCTCGTACTCGCCCTGACGGATATATTTATCTTCAAAGACAGTCGAGAACTTAGCAAACGCTTTATCTTCGTCAGACAATGCGCCTTCTCCCAAGATAACCGCAAGCTCTTTAGCTTCTTTGCCGCGAGCATAAGCCGCAAACAACTGGTTCATCAAGTCGGCGTGGTCTTCACGTGTTTTCTCTTTGCCGATACCTTTATCTTTAAGTCTTGAAAGCGACGGCATGACGTCTACAGGCGGATAAATTCCCTGACGGTGAAGGCTTCGGCTCAAAATAATCTGACCTTCCGTGATATATCCCGTTAAGTCAGGGATCGGGTGAGTCTTATCATCTTCAGGCATCGTCAAAATCGGAATCTGAGTGATTGAGCCTTTTTTGCCTTTAAGTCTTCCGGCGCGTTCGTACATTGTCGCAAGGTCTGTGTAAAGATAACCGGGATAACCGCGACGTCCGGGAACTTCTTTACGAGCCGCTGAAATTTCGCGCAAAGCCTCGCAATAGTTCGTTAAGTCCGTGAGAATAACAACGACGTGCATATCGCATTCAAATGCTAAATACTCGGCCGCAGTCAAAGCTATACGCGGAGTTGAAATTCTTTCGATTGCGGGGTCGTCAGCTAAGTTGATATAAAGAACTGTTCGCTGTAAAGCTCCTGTTCTTCTGAAGTCTTCCATGAAGAAAGAGGCTTCTTCAAACGTGATACCCATCGCCGCAAAAACAACCGCGAAATCTTCATGGCCGCTGATAACTGTAGCCTTACGAGCAATCTGTGCCGCCATTCTGGTATGCGGACGTCCTGACGCTGAGAATATCGGCAGCTTCTGACCTCTGACCATCGGGTTAAGGCCGTCGATTGTCGAGATACCCGTCTGAATAAACTCCGAAGGGAAGTCGCGTGAGAACGGGTTCATCGGCATACCGTTAATGTCAAGATTTTGCTCGGCGATTAATGGCGCGCCTCCGTCAATCGGTGCTCCGCGTCCGTTAAATACTCGGCCTAA
>JAFVEW010000050.1 GCA_017475805.1 Synergistaceae bacterium
AAATCTTTTCATTTCCTGCTTCCCTGCCCCTAATTCCTGCCTGATTATAGCATTGTGGGAATATAATAAATTTTATGAATAAAAATAAAAATTTGCTTTTGCATATATGCTGCGCTCCCGATGCTTCGATACCCGTTCCAGATTTAATTGCGGAGGGCTGGAACGTCAAGGGCTTTTTTTACGGTTCGAACATTCATCCTCTTGATGAATATGAAAAAAGGCTCGAGGCTCTTGAGATTTTAATTAAAAGCATGGGAATTGAATGTGAAATTGTGGAATATAAACCTGATGAATGGCTCGGGGAAGTCCGCGGACTCGAAAACGAACCCGAAGGCGGCCTGCGCTGTGAAAAATGTTTTGAAATTCAATTGGAAGCCTGTGCGAGGGAGGCGGTGAGGCTCGGCTTTGGAAATTTCTGCACGACTTTGACGATTAGTCCTCATAAAAACGTGAATTTAATAAATTCCATCGGGAAGAAATTTGGAAGTTTATTTAATATTGAATGGCTTGACAGGATTTGGAGAAAAAATAACGGCTTCCTGCGTTCGATAAAAGCCTCAAAAGAATTAGGGCTTTACCGCCAGAATTATTGCGGGTGTGTTTATTCAATCAGAAATAACGTTTAACAAAAATTAAAATCCATGCTTGCAAAAATTTCAAGTAATTCTATAATTAGTCAAAGTTAGTTAAAGAAAATTTTTAAGGAAGTGAATTTTTATTATGGACATGAACAAATTAACGACAAAAAGTCAGGAAGCTCTTGCAACGGCTCAGGCGATTGCTTCTGAATATAATCATCAGCAGGTTGACGCGGAGCATTTATTATCGGCTCTCGTTACTGATGAAGCCGGTTTAATTCCGCAGTTATTAAAGCGTATGGATATTAATGTCGAAGCTCTTGAAAAATCCGTTGAAGACGAACTTTCAAAAATCCCAAGAGTTACGGGCAGCGGAGTCGAACAGGGAAAAATCTACATAACAAACAGACTTGAAAACGTTTTCACTAAGGCTTCCGATTTCGCTAAAAATCTCAAAGATGAATACGTTTCGGTCGAGCATTTATTCATGGCTTTAATAGGCGTTTCAAAAACTTTGAAGAATTTTAACATCACTGAAGAAAAATTTTTGAAAGTCCTTAACGAAGTCAGAGGTTCTCAGAGAGTTCAGAGTGCAGACCCAGAAGCTACTTACGAAGCTCTTGAAAAATACGGGCGCGATTTAGTCGAAGCCGCAAAAAACGGAAAATTAGACCCCGTTATTGGCCGTGATGATGAAATCAGGAGAGTTATCAGGATTTTATCGAGAAAAACAAAAAACAATCCTGTTTTAATCGGCGACCCTGGCGTAGGAAAAACCGCAATAGTCGAAGGCTTAGCTCAGAGAATAGTCCGCGGCGATGTTCCGGAGGGCTTGAAAGACAAAACCGTTTTTGCCCTTGACATGGGTTCGCTTGTTGCAGGAGCTAAATACAGGGGCGAATTTGAAGAAAGGTTAAAGGCAGTCCTT
>JAFVEW010000051.1 GCA_017475805.1 Synergistaceae bacterium
CCATATGCAAAAAAAATTCGTTGCCAGAAATTCCCAAAGTGTTACAAAATTTTGAAATAGTGTGCCTGTTAGGCCAGTGAGTACCTTCTTCAAGTTTGGAAATTTGCGACTGGGCTATGCCAGTCCTGATTGCCAGTTCGCTCTGCGTTAAATGAGCTTTTTCACGAAAATAAATCATTGTGTTCGCAAAAATTTTGTCCATAAACAACACTCCTCTTTAAGCACTTGAAATTTGCTTAAAGAATGTGAATAAGGACGCATAAAAACAAAATTGCCATGATTAACGCAGTCATTAAATTTATTAATCTGCCTTTGCCCTGTTCCGTAATTCCGCGGAATAAAGCAAAACCTCCGACTGGAATGAGGGCAAGCGGAATAATCCAGCCAGCAGGGGCGTTTAATAGGGCTTCAACGGGAGAATGCCCCCAGCCTTTCCCTGCAACAGCCGCGCCGCCGATAAACGAAATAAGACACAGGAAAAAAATTCCCATACAAGCACAGGCAACAGGAACGAAGAAGTCATAAATCCATGCCCTTTTTCTTTGCTGATTTAAGAAATCCTGAGAAATCTTCATTAACGAGTCCGATAAATTTGACATTGCTTTTTGAGCTTCGTTTTCAACGGAAGAAGCGGCAAACTGTTTTACGGCTTCGAGAATTTCATTCGTTTTGGCATTGAGCGTGTCAGAAATTCTCTGCGGAAGCGCATTATTTGCGCGGTTAATTCCGAAAAATACTTTGACGAAGACCCAAACAGCATCATTAGCCCTGATACCCTGAATTTGAGAAAATTCGTTAATAATTTTTTGCTCTTCCTCGTTGCAGTCATCGAAAAAAGCCGCCAAAATGCTTTCTGATTTTTCCTTTTCAAAATCCTCGAATGAAGTCTGTTCAGTTTGTGTTAAATCCTGTGTCGTATCCATGATTAAGAGGCTTTTTCTTCTGCTTTGCCGATACCTATATCGTCAAACATTTTCCAAGCGATAGAACGCCAGCGTTTTAATTCTGCGCGGTTTCCAAGCGGCATTTCGACAGCGGCTTTTGCGATTGAAAGACGCCCTGAGTACAAATCATCCGCAACACGGTCAGCAAGGTCAGGACAGTCGATAGTTGCGCCCCGTTTTTCTACCTCGCTTCTTATTTTTGAATTATTGAAAAGCTCAAATTTATGAGGCTCGCCGTAAAAAGTATTTCTGACCACGTGCAATTCGCCCTGCACAGCCTCCATATACTCTTTGAGAAGTTCAACGCTGTCCCTCTGACGGTTGATAAGCCAAAATGTGATTAAAGCCGTATTAAGTTCTTCAAGACTTCCGATTAAAGTTCCTGCAAATTTTTTGATTGCTTCTCCCGAACGGGCGGCAAAATTTATCACAATATCCCTATCTTTTGTTTCGCAATAATTAACAAGTTCAATCCAGCCGTCAGCATTATCGAGCGAAAGAAAAATGACTTCCACATCATCATTATTAACAAAAGTTTTCCCCACATCAGGGTTGCTTGTATCGCTTTCAATGAGAATGATTTTCTTCTTTAAGTATTGTGTCAAAAAATCCACAAGAAGCATGCTTAAAATACTCTTGCCAACGCCGCCTTTGCCTCCCGTTACAAAATACAAAGAACGCATTTTATAAATCCTCCGTATCAGGTTTTACTTCAAAGTAAGCACTGCTGTGTGCTGTTTCATTGGCTTCATTATTTTTGATGTTTTCATCAACATCAGGAAGTGATTTTCTGAGTTCTTCATAAATTTTTGATACAGAAACTTCGGGTTCTGTGCTATCCACATTTTTAATAGCATTTGTCAGAACGTCAGTGTTTATTGACGTATCGGTGGCTTCAAAATCTGACAAATCTGATTCCATATTACCATCACTGTCTTCAATATAAATTTTTTTATTGATGTGTTTTTTGTGTTTTTTTCCTTGTGTCATTGACTTAAAAGTACGCCAAAAATTCATAGCCGCGCTTTTATTGAAATTCAGTCCGACTTGCGCAAAGAGTTCCAAAATTTCTGCTTCTGAATAATTCTTATCTTTTGCATTGAGAATACTCGGCAAAAGGTAAGTAACAGCGTCTTCTATCGTTAATAGAGAACGTTGTTTTTTAGGAAGCTCAAAAAGATTATTTTTAATGTCTTCAAGAGCTTCGAGATTTATAAAAACTTCATGCCCTTTTTTTGTCATAACCTCTGCCAAATAAATTCCTCCTTTTGCAATATTTGAAAATGAGCATAACATCAAGAAAAAAAATAGTACTTTTAGGAATAGTA
>JAFVEW010000052.1 GCA_017475805.1 Synergistaceae bacterium
AGCAATAAATTTCACTGCAAGTGCTATTTACGCTGATTCACCAATAGAAATTACTGATTACGCCGGAATGTTAGGAACGCTTTCCGAAGCTAAAGCCGAATTAACGGGTGTAAATATGCGAGTTGAGCCTATTGAAATAACTGACGCTTTGAATATTTCCGGCTCTTTCAGGATTCAAGTCGGCACTCAAGGAACAAGAGTAACTTCAAACTATTTCCGAGAAACTGCAGACCTCAAAGAAGGCGAAATTTTAGCTGCGGGAACTGCGGGTGAGCGTCATACTTTCAGAGTCGGAGTTTCAGGAGATCAAGTAGATTTCAATGCAACTTGGAATAATTCCACTAAACAATGGATTTTAAGTTCTGACTTAGGAAACACTACAACAACGAGCGGCGAAACTCTCAATGTTGAAGCTCTTACTAATTTTATGAAGGCAACTTTCGCCGAAGCAAAAAAATCTGATAATCCTGCACTGGCTAATATGTCAGTAACAGCGGGAAAATCTTCGGCAGGAGTTTATACTCAATTTTATATTGAAAGCCGCGATAATCATTTAATCTCGATTTCTGATGTTGAAGGCAATTTAGCTGAACGGCTTGGAATGGTGAATAAAAATCCCGTAATTACTATTGACGTTGAAAATTCCGATAGCCTCGTAACAATTCGCAACAAAATCAACGAAAAATATCAGGCTGAATTTGGCTTGACCGAGCCGGAACAATGGGTGCACGCGTCAATCGATAACGGTTATCTTGAAATTTCTGCAAACGTTGCCGGCGAAGCTCAAAGAATTACGTTAATGGGTTCAGAAGAC
Source organism: Synergistaceae bacterium (assembly GCA_017475805.1). Next base: position 815 of record JAFVEW010000052.1, read on the forward strand.
GGAAATATGCAAGTTTTGCGCCGTTTAGGTCTCACACAGAATCAGCTAATAACTTCAAATATTAAAGACCCTAACGACAGCTCGAAATATTTGACGAGTTACCGCGAAGTTGCTTATATACCTGGTTCGGGCGTGGCACAAGACGCTTCATTCAGTTTAGACGGAGTTCGTTATCTTTCTTCTGATAATAAATTCAATATGGCTCGAAGAATCCCGGCGACAACGGGCGATACTGCAAATAGTCGTTACAGTGCTACAGAGCTTAGCGAAGTAAGTGAAGGCTTGTGGCTTAACTTGAAAAGCGAAGGAAATGCCATTATCAAAGTTTTACATCATATTAAAGACGGCTCTATAAAAGGTCTTGAAGAAGCTCGCGACGAGATGATTCCGAACTTGAAATCAGAACTTGATGAAATGGCCTACGGGCTTATAAAACATCTTAACGCTCTTCAATATTCCGGTTACGGTGTTGGAGGAGATATTACTACGACGGGCGTAGCATTTTTTAATACTCTTTCGATGCAGTCAGGAGCTTCAGATAAATTAAAAGTTACTGACAGAGTTTCAAAAGATCCGTCTTTAATCGGCGCGGCAATGGGATTCAAAGATGAAAACGGAAAAGCCCTTAAGGGCGTCAGCGCAGGAGCAGCCGACGGAACAAACGCTTCACGAATGAACGACTTGAATTTTTCAAAAGTCCTTGAAAACGGCACGATGACAATCAGCGGAATTTATGATGCTATGCTTTCTCAAATCGGAACTGAAGCAAGCCACGCTAATTTAATGTATCAGACTCAAGCTACAGTCAGTGAACAAATCGATGGCCAGCGTCAAGCTGTCAGCGGTGTAAATCTCGATGAAGAACTCATGGACATGGTGATTTTAAATCGAGCTTTCGGAGCAATGTCGCGCTATATCACGACTATGGACGAGATGTTAAATACGATAATTAACGGCATGGGACTCGTAGGCCGATAAATAAAGCAAGTAGGAGTTAGGAAGTAGAAAGTAGGAACTAAACTATGACTAGCGATATTGTTCTAGAAAAAAGCAAAAATTTTGCTGTGAGAATTGTGAGACTTTATCAGTTTTTGACGGACAATAAAAAAGAGTACGTTCTTTCAAAACAGATTTTGCGTTCTGGAACAAGCATAGGAGCAAACATAACCGAAGCAAAGAGCGGTTTCAGCAAGAAAGATTTTTTATCAAAAATGTACATCGCTTTCAAAGAATGTTCCGAAACTCTTTACTGGCTCGATCTACTTGTCGCAACAGATTATTTGACAAAAGAACAATACGATTCTCTCAGTTACGACGCGAACGAATTGAAAAAGATTCTTTCGTCAATAACTAAAACAGCAAGAGAGAACAGTGATTCATAAATATATAAAAAATATGGAGGGAGGATGAATCATTTAGGAGTTTGGGATTAGGAGTCGGAGTTGTTTACTTCCTACTTCCTACTTCCTACTTCCTACTTGAATTACAAGATGTTTAGCCGTCTGACAACAGCAACAATGTACGGAAATTTGATGGACGCTTTGAGGTCTAATCAGAGAAATATCCAAAACCTTCAGCAGCAAATAGCTACTGGCAATAAATATACAAAATTATCTGAAAATCCTTCAGCTATATCGCGTTCTATGACTGTTCAATCCGCGATCAATGCTAATGAACAATATCAAGATAATACACAAAATGCTTTGACTATGCTTAAACACGCGAACAGTGCGCTTCAAAACGTTCTTGACGCGGCAAAGTCCATTAGAAATTTAATTATAGAAGCCGGCGACGGTGCCTTAGATGAAACTCAATTAAAAGATATTACTGCTCAAATAGAAGCGAATAAAAAAATCATGCTCGACAACTTAAATACAAAAGTTGCGGGGCAATATTTATTCGGCGGAACAAGTTCAGACGGAGTTTGCTTTTCCGACGCGATTTCCGCCTAGTGGAATGTACACATAATCCCGGAACCACGACGTGAGCGTCATATGCCAACGCTTCCAGAAATCCGAGAC
>JAFVEW010000053.1 GCA_017475805.1 Synergistaceae bacterium
GCTATGTAATAAAATCATTGCTCCGCTGGAATATAACGGCACAATGCACGGAGATTTTTTTGAAGTCTGGTTTGAAGAGCATTTAATTCCCTCTCTGCCAGAGGATGTCGTAATAATTCTGGACAACGCCTCATTTCATCGGAAAAAGCGGCTTTATGAAATAGCAGAGCAGCATAAAAGGAAAATCATTTTTCTGCCGCCGTACTCCCCGGAGCTAAATCCGATAGAACATTTTTGGCATTGGCTCAAGAAAACTACAGCTGATATGCTTCGTTTTTGCTCTGATTTGAGTTTGGCTATTTTTGAAGCTTTTCAACTGTGGTGAGTATAATCCATCGGGCGCGTTCAGAATCGGGCAGCCAGTCCGAATATCTTTTTGCCTGTTCAAACGGGGTCATCAAAGAGCCGTCAGATTGTTTCGCGGAATTATCAAGTTTAACGTCAAGGCTTTTCTGTTCGATAACCGTCCTCGTTGACGGAATGTAGCCGTCAATAAAGCTCTTATGGACGAGTTCAACGCGCTTCTCAAATTCAATCAGTTCAGTTGGATTATCGACTCCGCAGATTTCACGGAGAAACTCAATCCAGAATTTTTGAGTGTCGCTTTTTTCATCGCCGCGGTTTTTCCAGCGTTCAATAAAACTTTTCATGCCTATGAAAAGAAAGTCAACATATCTAAGCCTGTATTATTTCCAGTTTTTGCATAGAACGAGCTGGCTCTTTGCCGACTTCATCACAAAATTCAAGATAATCATCCACAGCCGAATGAAATTCTTTCTCAATCCCCAAAAGAGAATCACTCATAAAATTAACCAAGTCGCTTATACCCTCAATCTTCCCATAAAGCTGATGACGCTCAAAATCTATCTTTATAACGGTATAATAACCCTTGTATTCTAAAACGTTATTCATTTCTAAATCTCACTTCCTAAAATTTCTATGATGTCCATAACGCTGTTAACGTCCATAATATCCGATGGATGAGGCTTATGAAGCAAAATAGACTTTCCGTCAATCACTCTATAAAATTTCACACGAGAGCCCGAAGTTTTGCCCTTGTTAAATTCCATAAACCCCAGCCGTAACAACAAAGCCTTTGCCTCGCTGTACGTATAATCTTTCGGAATACGTTTTAATCTCTCTTTCGCTTTCTCTAATTTGCTCATGACTAATCAGGGAATTTAATTTCTCCGTGTTCTTTCTCCCAATCCGCTATAACTTCTTTATAAAAATCAACAGTCAACGTATTCAGTGATTTTCTCTTATATGCAGATATAATCTTCATTTTACCGTGCACATCGTCATCACATAAAATACCTACTCTCATTTTCAATACACCTTTCATATTTTTATTTATTGACATTTTACAACAAAAAACATAAAATTTATATACACATTTTAACATTTTATAAAAGATAAATACATAAAAAAACAAAATAAATAAAATTAGGAGAAAATTATGGATTCAGCTATGTTAGATTTCGAGCTTAATGAACAAGAGAAAGAAAAGCTCCAAAGAATGCAATTAGAGATTACACCGCCACAATCAGATAATCTCGACAAAGAAACTTTTAAGGATAAATTTGTGAATTACTTAAAAGAAGTGAAACTAACATACGAACAAGCGCATAAACGCTCTTTGAAGTATTATAAAACACACCTAAACGAACTTGCCGACGGATTAAAGCAAGAAGCGGAAAGTTTCGCTGCTTTTATCGGCGCTATTGAATACTCCTTTAAGTTTAAGAAAAATATAACAAAGACACTAAGTATGTCAAAAATAGAGGCTTATAAAAATGCTTTCAAAATGGAAGTCAATTATTACCTCGACATGCTAAAAAACAACGCTCCACAAAAGTACGAAGAAGTAATCAACTTCATCGACTATGCCTTCATACACAGAGCAGAATTCATCGAAGA
>JAFVEW010000054.1 GCA_017475805.1 Synergistaceae bacterium
ATTGACTTAATTATTATAATAATGTTCCATGAATTTTATTTAAGTGAAAAGAGTTGAAACGTTATGGAAAACTATGAAAATAATTTATCAAGCGGCATCGAAAAATATATTCTCGAACTTTTCGACGATGACAATGACGAAAATTCTATCAGTCTACGCCGCAAAGATTTAGCTGAAATGTTCGGTTGCGTTCCGAGTCAAATTAATTATGTTTTGAGAAGCCGTTTTAGTCAAGAACGCGGATATTTAATTGAAAGCCGACGCGGTGAATACGGCTATATAAAAATTTTGCGGATAAGCTGCAACGCTCCTCAAGATAAAATTAATCACTTTAATGACATCGTAGGAGACGAAATTTCTGTGAGAGGTGCATGCAGGCTTCTTGAGGCACTGAACGAACGAGGCTTAATCACAGAAAGAGAAAGGCTTTTAATCGAAATTGCTTTGAAAAATCAATCTTCAAATCACTCAACAGTTGACAGTGCAAAATTATTAAAAAAAATGCTGAGCGTCTTAGTCAGCTAAAAATTAAATTTAATTAAAAATAACAGGAGAAAAAATTTTTATGTGGCAATTTTATACAGACAGAGGGAAACGAGTTATTGAGCTTGCTCAACAAGAAGCCTTAGAACTTGGACATACTATGGTCGACCCTGAGCACTTGCTTTTAGGAGTTTTGCAGGAAGGCGGCGGCGTTGCTTGTCAGGCTTTAACGGAGCTTGGAGTCGACACAGAAAATTTTGCTGCTCATATCCGCGATTTAATCGGACGCGGCCAAGATGTAATTTCAAAGCCTGTTGACCTTCCTTTGAGTTCTCGAATGCAGCGCGCTCTTGATGTAGCTATGTTTGAAGCCCGCAAGATGGGCGTTAATTACGTTGATACAGAACATATTTTATTGGGAATTTTAGCTGATGACTCAGGACTCATCGTTCAGCAGTTTAAGTCAATGGGCGTTACGCCGATGTCAGTTTTGAAGCAGATTAATGAAATTTTATCAGGCACAGCCGGACGAAAAATCGCAAATAATAGCAATAAAAATTCAGGAGCTAAACAAAAAACGAAAGTTAAAACTCCGACACTTGATCACTTGGGCATAGATTTAACGGCTAAGGCAAAAAATAATGAGCTTGACCCGGTGATAGGCCGTGAAAAAGAAATTAAGCGTGTCATGCAGGTTCTTTGCCGCAGGACTAAATGCAATCCCGTTTTAATAGGCGATCCCGGTGTCGGCAAAACTGCAGTCGTTGAAGGTCTCGCGCGTCAAATTGCTTCGGGAATTGTCCCTGACCCTTTAATCGATAAAAGAATTGTTCAATTAAACATGGGAACTTTAGTAGCAGGGACTAAATATCGCGGTGAATTTGAAGAAAGATTGCGCCGCATCGTCAAAGAACTTACGGACAGTAACGGCGATGTGATTTTATTCGTCGACGAAGTTCACACGATAATTGGCGCAGGCAGTGCTGAAGGTTCAACGGACGCTGCGAATATTTTGAAGCCTGAACTTTCGAGGGGAGTTTTTCAGCTTATCGGCGCGACAACTCAGGACGAATATAGAAAATATGTTGAACGCGACGCGGCCTTAGAGCGACGTTTTCAACCCGTTCAAGTTGATGAGCCTGACATTGACAACGCTATTTCAATATTGAAGGGTTTGAAAGACCGTTATGAAAATCATCATAATGTAATTTTCACAGAAGACGCAATCGAAGCAGCCGCGAATTTGTCATCACGTTATATTCAAGATAGATTTTTGCCCGATAAAGGTATTGATTTAATCGACGAAGCAGGAGCGCGGACGAGGCTTTTAACTTACGAACTTCCGGATTATATCAGCGAAATTAAAAATAAATTGGAAACTATCCAAAAGCAAAAGGAAGAAGCTGTTTTATCAGAACAGTACGAACTTGCTACGGAATTGAGAGATGAAGAACGCAAAATTTCTGACGAATTAGACGGCGAAGTTAAAAGTTGGCAGCAAAAAAGAAAAGTTACTCGCCAGACTATAACTTCAGAAGATATTGCGACTGTCGTAGCCGAGCAGACAGGAATACCCGTGAAGCAACTAACCGAAGCAGAGACTACGCGGTTATTAAAAATGGAAGAAGAAATTTCCAAGCGTTTAATAGGCCAAGACGAAGCCGTGAGTTCTGTTTCGCGAGCAATCAGACGCGCCCGAACAGGTCTACGCGACCCGAGACGGCCTATAGGGAGCTTTTTATTCATGGGGCCTACAGGTGTAGGAAAGACTGAGCTTGCCCGTTGCCTTGCGAGATTTTTATTTGGTCGTGATGATGCAATGATCAGAATTGACATGAGCGAATTTATGGAACGCCACGAAGTTTCAAAATTAGTCGGAGCTCCTCCCGGTTATGTCGGTCATGAGAACGGCGGGAAATTAACTGAGCAAGTCCGGCGCAAACCTTACAGCGTGATTTTATTCGATGAAATTGAAAAAGCTCACCCTGAAATTTTTAATATTTTGCTGCAAGTTCTTGAC
>JAFVEW010000055.1 GCA_017475805.1 Synergistaceae bacterium
CTAAAGGTTTTTCTTGTTCAAGCAAATTCAAAACGGCCTGTAATCTCGATAACGCCTGAAAATGAGGAAGTCCTAAAATCTGACGCGCTCCTGAGCTGAAAAATTTATAATTTTGCTCCGTCAAGAACTTATCAAGCTCTCTGATAGCTTCCCGACAAGAATTTTCAGCTTCTTCAAGTCCGCCTAAGACATATTGATAAAGAATTTCACGAACTTCGCTCCATGAATGGCCGCTCGCTATTGTGTTGATTCGCCGCGTTAATTCTTCAAGCGTAGCTGCGTCAATGTCATAAGGCAAATTAAATTGCGAATGATGAACAAGTCCGCCCTTAAGGATTATCAATGCTAAAACATTATTGCCTCCGATAAGCATTAAATCTATCCGTTGAATTTCAGCAGTATCAAGCGTCGGCATAGCAGCAACAGCTACGCAGTTAGTAAGCCTTGCCATGAGGTGAGTAACGTGATTAAGCAAATCTTCAATGCCGCTTCGGCTTCCTAAAATTTCGCGCCTAATGTCATCTTCATGCGAGTGATTTCGCGCTCTCGCCGTAACAGAGTCGACATAAACTCTATAAGCTCTCGCCGTCGGGAGTCTTCCTGAAGAAGTATGAGGCTGATAAAAATATCCAAGTTCTTCAAGGTCGGCCATTTCGTTGCGAATCGTTGCGGGACTAAATTTATTCAAATATTTTTTGACTATAGTCCTTGAGCCTGCAGGCTCGCCTGTTTTTATATATTCATAAACAACAGCAAGAATTATGCTTAACTGTCTCTCTGTCATTTTTGTTAGCTCACCTCCATTTTTAATTTTTTATTTTTAGCACTCGCTATTAATGAGTGCCATTAATTTTTTAACGCGGATAAGATTAGCAGACTCATCTATAAAAGTCAACACTAAAAACGCAAGTGGAAATTAAGAGTTGGGAAATAAGAATATTTGTAGTAGAGTAACAAAAATCGTTCTTTCTATCTTTATAAAGTTTTGCTATGACTGATTAAAATCGTGATTTTTGTAGTAATAAATGTAGTAATAAAAATGCAGCTCTCGATCTTTAATCCAAGAACTGCACTCTCTGATATTTATTTTAGCAAAAAATTTTGAAATTTTTAATCGTTATCCCAAAGTTTTTCGAGCCTATAAAATTCGCGGCCTTTATGACTGAAAACATGAACGACTATGTCGCCTGCGTCAATTAGTCGCCAGTTTAAGCTGTGCTCGCCTTCGATTTTGCATTTTCGGCCTTCACGGTCAAGAGCCTCTTCAGCGGCATCGGTTAAAGTCTTCATATGAGTTTCAGAGTTACCTGTAACCAATATAAAAGCGTCCGCAAGTCCGCCTTTGTCTTTGAGATCAAGCGTTAAAATATTTTCGCCGTTCTTGGCATCAAGAGCTGCTGTTACTTTTTCAAGAATTTCAGGCATGTTTTTATTTGCTGCCTCGAATTTCTTTAACGATGTCAGCTGCTTCACGAACCATCGCGCCGATTTTGTCCCATTCGCCAGCCGCGATTAAATCTTTTTTAACCATCCAGCTGCCTCCGCAAGCAATTATCTTATTGTAAGCAAGATAATCGCGGACGTTCTTAGCGTTAATTCCGCCGGTGGGCATGAACTTTAAGTCAACATAAGCAGCAGCTACAGCCTTAATCATGTTCAAACCGCCCGCAGGTTCAGCCGGGAAGAATTTAACGACTTTGAGGCCAAGCTCAAGAGCCTGTTCCATTTCGCTGGGTGTTTGAGTGCCGGGCGTTACGGGAACGCTCTGATCTAAGCAATGCTGAACGATTTTAGGATTGAGGCCAGGCGCAACGATGAATTTTGCTCCAGCGTTGATGGCTTTGTCAGCTTGCTCAATCGTTAAAACAGTGCCTGCTCCGACGAGCATATCAGGAAAATCGCGCGTCATAGTTTTAATCGCTTCTTCAGCGGCGGCCGTTCTGAAAGTAACTTCAGCGCAAGGAAGTCCGTTTTCACAGAGAACTTTAGCGAGCGGCGCAGCGTCTTTAGCATCGTCAAGAACAACAACAGGGATTATTCCGATTTTTGAAAATTCTTCAAATATCATGATAAATATTTCACTCCTTAAATTTTGTTTCTTAGTTTGTAATTATACAAAAAAATTCCTAATTCCTACTTGATTTTTTTAGCTCCGTCGGAAGTCTCGATGATATAAAAATCAGCCTTTCGTCCGCAAATTTTTTCATAGTCAGAGCTGATTTTATTCACAAATTCATCAACTGAATTTTTCTCGACGATGCTCACGGTACAGCCGCCGAAGCCGCCGCCTGTCATTCGAGAGCCTACAACGCCGTCAAGTTTCCATGCAAGAGAAGCAAGCGTGTCAAGCTCAGGAACGGTAACTTGATAATCATCGCGTAAAGAAACATGTGAAGCGTTCATTAATTTGCCGAATAAATTTAAGTCTCCGGCTTTTAAGGCTTGAGAAGCACGAATAGCGCGGGCATTTTCACTCACTGCATGACGAGCGCGACGCAAATTAACAGGGTCGGCAATGCTGAAAGAAACTTCGTCTAATTCGTTCGGAGTTAAATCACAAAGACAAGAAATTTTTTTAACGTTTTGAATATCAGCAAGAGCCTGTTCACATTGCTGACGTCTCAAATTATATTCAGAGCCTGCGAGTGAGTGAGGAACGTTTGAATTTGTTATCACGATTTTGTAATTATCTAATTCAAGAGGCGCATAAGAATATTCAAGTGTCGAACAGTTTAATAAAACCGCGTGATTTTTTTTGCCCATGCTCACGGCGAATTGATCCATGATGCCGCAATTCATTCCGACAAAATTATTCTCGGCTTCCTGAGAAAATTTCGCCATGCTGACGCCGTCAATGTTTAAGTTGTAGAGAGAGTCAAAAATTTTTCCCGTCAAGACTTCGATTGCTGCCGACGATGACAAACCTGCACCGCCGGGTAAGTTGCCGTTATAAAGAATATCAGCACCGCCGAATTTATAGCCGTGTTTTAACAAAGTATGAACGACGCCCAAAGGATAATTTACCCACGAACGAATTTCGGACTTTGATTTAATCTCATCGATTTTAATTTCAAAAGGCGTGAAAATTCCTTCATCGAAGTTCATTGAGTAAAGTCGAATTAAATTATCATCGCGGCGAGAAACAAGAGCTTCAATTCCAAGATTAATAGCGCATGGAAATACAAAGCCGCCTTCATGATCAGTGTGTTCGCCGATTAAATTCACTCGGCCGGGAGCAAAAAATTTTTCAGGTTGTGAAGAATTAAAAATTTTCGCGAAAGTTTTTTCCATAAAAATTTTTCTCCTTTCTAAGTTTTAATAAGTAATATAATATATCGCGTGAAAAAATTGAGAGGAGTAAAAATTTATTTTGAATCAAGAAAAAGTTTATTCCGTCCAAGTCGGAGAAACTCCGATGGTATTCAAGACAGGAAGAATAGCGAAACAAGCAGACGGAGCTGTATTCGCATCGCAGGGTGAGACAGTTGTACTCAGCACAGCCTGCATGACACAAGAAGCAAGAACAGGAATTGATTTCTTCCCGCTCACAGTTGACTATGAAGAAAGATATTACGCAGCCGGAAAAATTCCAGGAGGATTTGTTAAACGCGAAGGCAAACCTGCCGACAGTGCAATTTTAGGTTCAAGAGTTGCTGACCGTTCTATTCGTTCACTCTTTGATGAAGACATGCACAACGATGTTCACGTCGTTAATACTGTTATGGCTGTAGATCAGATTTATCCGCCTCAAATTTTAGGAATAAACGGAGCAAGCGCGGCCTTAGCAATTTCCGGCATTCCATGGAACGGCCCGGTCGGTGCGGTTAGAATTGGACTCGTAGGCGGAAATTTAATCGTCAATCCTACAGAGAAACAAATGGAAAACTCGATGTTAAATCTTATCGTCGCCGGTCATGAAGACGGAATTACAATGGTCGAGTCGGGGTCTTACGAGGTCAGTGAAGAATTATTAGTCGATGCCTTAGAGCTTGCTCACTCGGAAATTAAAAAAATTATCGCCGTCATCAAGCAAATGAAAGAAGAAATCGGCAAGCCCTTAATCGAAATAACAAAGCCTGAAAGTTTCCCCGATATTGACGAATGGATTTGCCAAAATCTCGACAAAGACGTTGACGAAGCAGTAAGAATACACGAAAAGAAACCGCGAGAAAAGAAAATTGACTCAATCAAAGCCGCCGCTACAGAACATTTCAGCGAACTTATCACAGAAACTCCAGAAAAAGAAGACTACATAAAAGCATTTATTGACAAACGTGTAAAGACTTTAATGCGCAGCATAATCATCAACGAGCATATCAGAGTTGACGGCCGAAAAATGGATCAGATTAGGCCGATTACCTGCGAGCTTGATATTTTACCGAAAGTTCACGGTTCAGCTTTGTTCACACGAGGCGAAACTCAATCTTTAGCAATTACGACGCTTGGCATGATTGGCGAAGATGATCAAATTCAAGACGGAATTAAACTCAACGAGCCAGCAAAAAGATTTATGCTTCATTATAATTTCCCGCCTTATTCAGTAGGCGAAGTCAGACCTATTAGAGGTCCCGGACGCCGTGAAATCGGTCATGGAGCATTGGCTGAAAGAGCTTTGCTTCCCGTAATTCCGACCGAAGAGGAATTCCCGTATGTTATCCGCGTTGTTTCAGATATTATGGAGTCGAACGGCTCAAGCTCACAGGCAAGTATCTGCGGAGGAAGTCTCTCGATGATGCACGCAGGCGTTCCGATTAGATGCCATGTTGCTGGAATTGCTATGGGTCTTATTAAAGAAGGCGACAAAGTTCAAATTCTTACGGATATTCAAGGTCTCGAAGATCATTACGGCGATATGGATTTCAAAGTCGCAGGAACTCGAGCAGGCGTTACAGCCCTTCAAATGGATAATAAAGCAGGCGGAATTACACGCGAAATTTTAGAGGAAGCATTAGGCCAAGCGCGCAGGGCAAGAATGCAAATTCTTGAAGAAATGGAAAGCGTTATCCCTGTTCCTAATAAACTTTCACCGAACGCTCCGAGAATTATCACGTTTGAAATCGATCCCGATAAAATTCGTGAAGTCATCGGCACAGGCGGAAAAGTTGTACGCAGCATAACTCAAACGGCTAACGTTAAACTCGAAATTGACGACAACGGCATCGTTACAATCGCTGGCGCAACAATGGCTCAAGTTGAAGATGCTCACGCTATGGTAATGTCAATAATCCGCGACTTAACGGCCGGAGATATTTATTACGGAACAGTAACCCGGATAATGAGCTTCGGAGCTGTCGTCGAGTGCCTGCCAGGCAAAGAAGGAATGCTTCATATCAGCGAAATAAGCTCAAACAGAGTTCCTCACACTGAAGACGTTTTCAAAGTCGGCGATAGAGTTTTAGTCATGGTCAAAGACATTGAAGACACAGGCCGCGCAAATTTATCAAGACGCAGAGTAATGGCCAATGAAGAGAAAGTCCGTGAAGCTGGATTTGCTTACGCTTTACCTGACGAAAGAGAACGTGAAAATTTAATCACGAGTTTAACTTCAAAAGGCGGACGCGGTTTTTCAATGAAAGACAGAGTCAACGCTAAAGACGTTAAAAATAAACTCGGCAGCTACATGGATAGAGGCTACTCTTCAAACAGAACAAGCCGAAACGATTTTGAAAACGCTCGTGAAAGACGCGGGCGCGGCGACAGAAGAGGACGATAAATATGGAAAAAATTAACGTTAAAATTTTCCGTGAAAGTCCAAATATAGCTATTCCGGCTTACGCTACACCGGGCAGCGCAGGCGTTGATTTATGTTCGACGATGTACTGCATGATTAAACCGGGCGAACAGGCTTTAATACCGACGGGAATAAAAATCGCTATTCCTGAAGGCTACGAAGGTCAAATTAGGCCAAGAAGCGGACTTGCTCTCGATAAAAAAATTACTATTCCGAACAGTCCCGGAACGATTGATTCAGATTATCGCGGAGAAATTCGAGTGTTATTAAAGAACGAAGGCGAAGACCCTTTCACTCTGCGCTTCGGTGATAGGATTGCTCAAATGGTTTTCGTTCCTGTAGTTCAGGCTCAATTTGAAGAAGTTAAAGCCCTCGACGAAACTAAAAGAGGCTCGGGCGGCTTCGGTTCAACTGGAAGATAAAAAAGCAAGTAGGAAGTAGGAGTTAGGAAGTAGGAACGGAAAAATTTTTTTATTTCTAACTCCTAATTGTTCTTAAAAAGCATTCCCATAATTTTTATAATTTCGCTGCCTCTATCACCCGTAGTTTTAGATAATTCTTCAGCGGGTGTCTCTTCGTCTTCGCGGAGCTTCAAAAATTCGCATAAAATAGAATTAACTTCAGGATTATTCGCAAATTCAGTCATAAAACTTAAAACTTCAAGAACTAAATATTTAATTTTCTTTCGTTCTTCTTCTGAAAACCAAGCGCAAAGAAATTCACCGTAATAATCCACGCCGTATTGCGTCGGCATATCGAGCAATCTTTGAGCTTCGAGCCTGATATTATCATCTTCGCTCAAAACGAAAAAGTCATTTAATCGTTGTCTCAATGGTTCAAAAACTCTTTCTTCATCGACAGCTACAGCCGCGCATATAAATTCTAAAATAAAAGCAGCTACTCTATAACCTTGCGTCAAATTCGTGCCTAAAGGTAATTCAACAAATAAAATTTTATCGTCCCAAGTGTATTCACGTCCTGAAATTCCTAAGTCAGGAACAATTTGCCAGCCTTCAACCTGAGCAGTATCGACGATTGATTTTCTTTCTTTGCCGTTTAGCTTGGGAGTTTTAGTCTCGAAATTCATAAGTTTTCCGACTTTTTCAAGCGTTGTTATCAAAGGTAATTCGCTGCCTTCGGGGCTTAAAGCGTCCAAGAAGCCTGCAAGGTCAGGACGTTGTTCGATATTGGCAAGATTAATTTCAGGTTCTGGAGCTTTATACGCCGTCAAAAAGACTTCCCAAGCGTCAAGCAAAGGCTTAAAAATTTCTAAATACTCAAAGAAATTAGGAACTTCGACGACATTATTATTTTCTTTGTCTTTATCTTTATCTTTTTTTGCTAAATTTATTGTCGGGTTAGTAGGAGTGTAGGCAATTTTCAAAGTGTTTGCAGGTTTCGTTAAAACTAATCCGCCCTTGCAAATATCTTTATAAATCGGCGTGAAAGTCTGCAGTGCCTCGCTCGTATCTAAAACTTGAGGCTCGCCTTCTCGATGTAATTTTTCGCAAGTCCTCATCAATGTAAAAGCTACAGCCGACGGCAAAGGCAATAAAGAATTAGCATACGAATTTAATAAAATTCCAAGCAAACCTTCAGGAACTTTATTAAGTCTTCGGCACAGAGCTAATAAATCTTCGTCAGGAAGCCAAACTTTAACCGCGAGCCACGTTACGAAAGTTATCAAATTTTCACTGATAATATCCCAGCGCAATAATGGCAATAATCTAAACGCTTCATTGATGCAAAGACCTAAATCAAGTTTATCAATTAAAGTTCGTCGTTCAATTCCATAAAGCCAAATTGAAGGATAACACATATGAAGCGGCGGCTGAATTCTTGAGCCTGCAAGCCAAGTTAAATAAATTCCTCGCTGTACCGGCGACATTGCTGCGTAACTCTCTGCTCCGTCAGCAGGTATCGGTTCGCCTTGTTTAGGAAAATCTATAGGCAAAGTTATATCGATACATGACGGCTCAGGCGTTGAAGCCTCGCCCTTTGACCAATAAGCTACAGGGCTTGGGATAGTTATATTATCGAGCTGAATGTTTCCAATACGTCCGCACCATCGAAGCAAATTAACTTGAGCTTTCGGTTTTTCTTTAGGTTCTGTTGAGACTGAATAAGGCGACTCTTCTCCCGCTGGAGCATGAGCAGAATAAGTCGCGCTTCCAACTATTCCTGCTTCAGTTACAGGTGCGGCGGTAGGACTTGAATTTTCGCCCGCCCCTTCGTCATCATCCGGCAAATCCAACGAACTTGGGTCTATAGGCGCGGCGTCTTGGTTAGCTTGTTCATTCTGCTTAGACTGCGACTGCTGACGAAAGAACGCTCCGACAGCAACGACTACAAAAATGCCGATTACTAAATAAAGCATGATTTATCAAAGGCAATCAGGAATTATAAAATCCCTAACTCCTAACTCCTCACTCCTAACTGTTTTTATAAAATCTCCATAATAAATTTTTTGAGCATCATTGAAGGATTATAAGACATTTTCGCCTCTCTAAGGCCAAGCTCACCCATATCTTCTTCGCGGTTGGCAAATTCATATTTTGAAGCCTGATTTTTTTGGAATAAAAAATTTATTGCCTGATAACTTCCTGCATATTCGGGGAAGGCTTTTTCAAACATCACGTCAAGATTTTTTTCGTCAAGTTCACAAGCTATAGTGTAGGCTATGACTTTCTCATCAACTTTTAAGACGCCGCCGGTTAAATTAAAATCGTTCCATTTTCCAAGGACGTTTTGAATAGCTACGTCTTCGCTGTCAAGAGATTTAATTTCGTCTTCGTTCAAATTTTCTTCTCTGTGAACACGCCAGCGTTCCTGAAAGTCCATGACTTCATCAAAAAGTTCCGGCTTAAGTTCGTAATAATCCCATTCGTAACCGTCTAAAAAAGCTCTCACTCGATTTCTTTTTTGAGCAAACGCTTTGCCTTTTAACCCTATTAAATCTTTAACGGCATAAACATATTCGTGCTGGTCGCGGTCGTCGGTGAATTTCAGATTTTTTCGAGGCTCTAAAATATTTTTAACCTGTTCAGGAACGTCATAAATTAAATCGCCGGACTTAAAATCTTTTAAGGCGTTGTCCCAATTTGAAACGGCGTTCCAATCTCCGACAGGTCCGAACATTCCGGGAACAGGGCCGCCGCTTCTGAGCCAGCATAAATTTTCATCGACAATCGAAAATTCAATCGGGTAAGCGTGTCGCCAAGCAAATAAATTTAAGAACGAATATTCAGCGTAGTGGACAGGAGATTTTTTATAAAATTGAGAATAAATGTCTTTATCTTGCCAAGTTAATTCTTTGAAATCCATAATCTTTTTAACTCCTAACTCATAAAAAAAGCGGTTCTCTTAAATAAATCGGGAACCGCCTTGAAAAAATTAAATTTAACGTTTGAAAAATTATATTTTCGCGTTAAGAACTTTCTCTTTGAGTTCTTTGCCGGGTCTGAATACGGGAACTTTCTTCGCCGGAATGAGAACGACCTTTGAAGGATCCTGAGGATTACGGCCTTCTCTGGCAGCTCTTTCTCTGACCTCAAAAACTCCAAAACCTACGAATGTGCATTTGTCGCCGTTCGCAAGTGCTCCCTGAATTTCTGAGAAAACTGCGTCAACAACAGGCGCGACGTCCTTTTTGCGCATATCGAGTTTATTAGTGATTGCGTCAATAAGTTCTGCTTTCGTCATTGTTTACACCTCCTAAAAAACTTTTTTCTGCATTTTATCAGCTTTTATAAATTATGCAAGAGATTAATTCAGGTTTAATCTATTTTTAAGACTTTTTCACTAAAAATCTAATGCGGCAGTGTACTCCTTGCAAATTTTTCTCGTAATAAAATTTTGAAAAAATAAATTTTTCTGATAATCTTTCTTGAAATTTTAAGAGGAGGAAAAATTAAATTATGTATGAAATCGTTTTAATTCGACACGGCGAAAGTGCTTGGAACAAAGAAAACAGATTTACAGGCTGGACTGACGTTCCATTGTCAGATAAAGGCATCGAAGAAGCCCGCTCAGCAGGAAAATTATTAAAGGCTGAAGGCTTTGCTTTCGATTACGCTTTTACTTCGGTCTTGAAACGCGCTATAAAAACTCTTTGGCTCGTCCTTGAAGAAATGGACAGAATGTGGATACCTATTCAGCATTCATGGAAACTTAACGAAAGACATTACGGAGCTTTACAAGGTCTCAACAAAGCCGACACAGCCGCGAAATAC
>JAFVEW010000056.1 GCA_017475805.1 Synergistaceae bacterium
CATAGCCGCCCACGTCGCCGTGCTGAGTTGTTACAAAATTATTTTTCGACAGCAAACCCATTAAACGCTCGGCGTATTTCTGAGAAATTTCCTGACGCTCCGCAAGCTCACGAGTAGTTATATAACCTGCGTCTTGATTTTCAGCTAAATCTACTAAAAATCTCAGCGCGTATCTGCCTCTCGTTGATACTAACATGCCTCAAAGCCGTGTTTTAAGTCGGCGATAATATCATCAATATGTTCTGTTCCGATTGAAAGTCTTACGGTCGTCGGACGAATGCCGCTCGCTAATAATTCTTCTTCTGAAAGCTGTGAATGTGTAGTCGAAGCAGGATGAATTACCAGCGATTTAACGTCAGCAACGTTTGCAAGCAGCGAGAAAAGTTCGAGACTCTCCGTGAATTTCTTTGCTGTGTTAGCGTCGCCTTTAATGTCAAACGTGAAAATCGAGGCCGCTCCGTTCGGGAAGTATTTATTATAGAGTTCTTTCGCTTTGCCTTGCTCAAGCGACGGGTGATTGACCTTTGCGACCTTCGGGTGATTTTTCAAAAATTCAACGACTTTCAAAGCGTTTTCAACATGTCTTTCAACTCGAAGTGAAAGGGTTTCAAGTCCTTGAATTAACAAGAACGCATTAAACGGTGAAAGGCACGCGCCCTGATCTCTCATTAAGGTCGTGCGAAGTTTGATGATATAAGCTAAATTTCCGACAGCTTGAGTGAAAACTACGCCGTGATACGACGGATTAGGCTTTGAAAGTCCGGGAAATTTATCATTTTGAGCCCAGTCAAATTTTCCGCCGTCAACAACAACGCCGCCCATGACAGTGCCATGACCGCCGATAAATTTAGTCGCTGAATGAACAACAATATCTGCGCCGTATTCAATCGGCCTTAATAAATAAGGAGTTGCGAAAGTGTTATCGACGATTAACGGAATGCCGTGCTTGTGAGCAATTTTTGCGATTGCTTCAATGTCGATAACGTCTGAATTAGGATTGCCAAGAGTCTCAGCATATAATAATTTCGTGTTGGGCTTGATGGCTTTTTCAAAGTTATTAGGGTCAGAAGGGTCGACAAAATCTGTCGTAATTCCTGCTTCGGGCAAAGTGTTTGCGAAAAGATTAAAAGTTCCGCCGTAAAGATTTACAGATGAGACTAAATGATCGCCGGCCTTTGCGATATTTCTTACAGCGCAGTCTATTGCTGCTGAACCTGAAGAAAAAGCCAATGCCGCCGCGCCGTTTTCGAGAGCTGCAATTCTTTTTTCAAAAACATCATTCGTAGGATTCATTAAACGCGTATAAATGTTGCCCGGAACTGTCAGGCCGAAGCGTCCTGCTGCTGTCGCTGAGTCTTTGAAGACATAAGAAGTTGTCGCGTAAATTGGCACTGCTCTTGAATCTGTCGTAGGGTCGGCTTGTTCTTGGCCTACATGAAGCTGTAAAGTTTCAAATTTATATTTACTCATCCTAAATTTCATTCCCTTTCTCAAAAACATACTTGCTAAGTGTGAGATAAATTTCAAAGAATTTTACACGAAAAATTTAATCTTGCAAGCTAACTGAAAAAACGAACCGATTTTTTTGAAAGAGCTTAACCGTAAAATCAGATGGCAAACAAAAGGAACACACAATTTTGTAGTAATAAATGTAGTAATAAAATTAGTGTTTTCCCCTAAAGTTTTTGTGAATACACAACCCGCGTCGCATTCTAACATAAAATTTTTATTTTTTGAGCGTTATAGGTATAAGTTAAAAAAATAAGCCGTGATAAAATAAAAATCTACTACATGAAACTGAACAAAGAGATTATTTTTCAGGAGGTTTTATTTTCATGTTATCGAACAAAGACGGAGATAAATACGTTCCTTACGAAAAACGCTCAGGGAACGAGTCAATCGTATATTTCACGCGAGATTTATCATCTGAAGGCTTGCGGAAAATATACTCTAAAATTAATCAGCACATCACAGGAAAAGTCGGCATAAAACTTCACACAGGTGAACCTCACGGGCCAAATATAATCCCAAGAGAATGGGTCAAAGATTTAATAAAAAAAGACCTGCCTAATGCGAAAATCGTCGAGACTAATTCTTATTATGAAGGCGATAGATTCACGACCGCGCAGCACCGTGAGACTCTTAAAATCAATGGCTGGGACTTTGCTAACGTTGATATTCTTGATGAGCACGGCACGGCCTTATTGCCAGTTAAAAACGGCAACTGGTTCAAAGAAATGTCAGTAGGCGTTAATTTATTAAATTATGATTCTCTGCTCGTTCTTACACATTTCAAAGGACATGCTATGGGCGGCTTCGGAGGTTCAAATAAAAATATCGGAATAGGCTGCGCTGACGGCCGCATCGGAAAAGCCATGATCCACACAACTCCAGGTCAGCCTAATCAATGGGATATTGATAAAGAAGAATTTATGGAAAGAATTTCAGAGTCTTCAAAAGCTACTGTCGATTACTTTGGAAAAAATATCGCTTTCATTAACGTCATGCGTAACATGTCAGTCTCTTGCGACTGCGAAGGCATTGAAGCTCAACCTGTAGTAACTCCGAACGTCGGGATTTTAGCCTCGCTTGATATTCTTGCGGTTGATACAGCAAGTGTCGATTTACTTTACGCTATGAAGCCCGAAGATAAAGCTGCCTTAGTCGAAAGAATCGAAACTCGGCACGGTCTTCGTCAACTTTCTTACATGAAAGAACTTGGAATGGGCAACGATAAATATATTTTAATCGACATTGATAACGGCGATTCAAGAATTTATCCCGCCGACGCCGTTAAAGATGTTAAACCTTTTAAGGAGTAAAAGAAAAAATGTTAGGCGCAATCATCGGCGACATTGTAGGAAGTCCTTTTGAATTTGACAGAAACAGAAAAACAGCTTACAGCAAAAAATATCCGTTAGTGAGTGATGCTTCGGGTTTCACTGATGACACTGTGATGACGCTTGCAGTAGCTGACGCTTTGATGTGCTCAATGCCTCATAAGGGCGACGAAACAAGCGAGGCTGAATTTAAGCATTACGTAATAAAATCAATGAGAAATTTTGCGAACGTTTACCCTAATGCAGGCTACGGAACGAGATTTCATCAATGGCTTAGAGAAACAAATCCTCAACCCTATAACTCTTGGGGCAACGGCTCGGCTATGAGAGTCTCTCCTGTTGCTTGGGCTTTTGATAATATTGAAGACGTCGAAAGATTTGCGGCTGTAAGCTCACGAGTTACTCACAATAACCCCGAAGGCATCAGAGGCGCAAAGGCGACGGCAGCAGCGATCTTTTTAGCTCGTACAGGGAAAACGAAAGCCGAGATTAAACATTATATTTCTGAAAAATATTATTATGATTTAACTCGAACTCTTGATGACATTAGGCCGTCTTATCATCACGTAGAGTCGTGTCAACAAACTGTCCCTGAAGCTATCACGGCATTTTTAGAAGGCGAAAATTTTGAAGATGTCGTACGCTGTGCTGTATCGCTCTCAGGAGACTCTGATACTCTCACAGCTATAGCTGCGTCAATCGCTGAAGGTTTTTATGGAATACCTGACGAAATCACCGCGATGATTGAGCCTAAACTAAGTGATTTTCTTATCGGAGCTCTCGCTAAATGGGAAATTTGGAGGCATAACGCTTAAATGTTCGGTGCCGTTATTGGCGACGTAATCGGAAGTCCGTATATTTCTAAACAAGTTGACAGCACGGACTTCAGTTTGTTATCTAAAGAATCAAAATTTACAGAAATAACTGTGATGACTTTAGCTGTTGCTGAAGCAGTCATGCACGCTATGCCCACGCAGGGAATTATTTGCGAGGACGAAATTTTCCGAAGAAATTTAATTTTTTGGATGAAAAAGTTTGGACGAAAATTTGCACACATTCATTACGGGCGAAAATTTTATAAATGGCTTCACGTAAAAAAATCTTTCCCTTATGAAAGCAGCAGCAACGGGGCAGCTTTGAGGATTTCGCCTATAGCATTTGCTTTTGATAATATTACGGACGTTGAAAGATTTGCTGAAATCGCGGCGCGTGTTACGACTAAAACAGACGAGAGCATAAAATTAGCTCGGACTTTGGCCGGAATGATTTTCTTAGCTCGAATGAAAAAAGATAAAGACGAAATTAAAAATTATTTTTTAGAACAAACAGGAATAAATTTTTTGCCTACTTTAGAAGAGTTTTATGCAAAATTTAATTTTTTATCCATTGAAGGTATACGTACGAGCTGCAGCGACTCGATTCAAGCGGCCTTAGCGTCATTCATTGAAAACGAAAATTTTGAAAACAGTGTCCGCACTGCGGTTTATTTAGGAGGCGAAACAAGCGAAACGGCTTCAATGGCAGGAGCTTTAGCTGAGACATATTCAGGGGTAAAAATTTTGACGGAAGTTTTAGTCTTTGCAAAAATTCATAAACGATTGAGATTTACTGTCGAAAAATGGGAACAATGGAAATAAACACCTAACTATTAACTTCCTGACCACAAGAGCAAATTATTTTCAAAATTTTCTCTGCTTTCAGTAACTTCAGCGTTAGCAGAAACGAAAAATTTTGCTTTCAAGTTCTTGACTGTTTCAAGCACCGCTAAATAATTTTTAATGTCTTTACGAAAGTATATTAATTGATTCGTACATATTAACCCCTTTAATTCCTAACTGTTTTTCTAACTGTGCTATTATACATATTTAATTTATTTTTTAA
>JAFVEW010000057.1 GCA_017475805.1 Synergistaceae bacterium
ATTCTCTCTCCTCAAGAGTAAAATGTTTATATGACAACTAAAATCTCTCCTTTGTAGTTTATTTTTGCTAAAAACATTTTACATGGGTAGAGAAATGTTGTCTTTATTTATTTCGGGCTACCTGTTGCACTTAATATGATGATCTATCACCGCCCCCTGTTAAGGGGGAGAGAGCCAACTTGTTGGCGAGGGGGTTATCATTTTTCAACTGTGCTTTCTATATCTGTTCTATGTTATAATTATTAATAGACAAGATACGACAAAGAGCAATCGCTCAAAGAGTCGAATGCCGTAATTAGTTTTTTATCGAGGAATATTATAGCATGAAAAAATCTTGTGCTGTTTTTGTTGTAAAATTTTTTGAGAAATATAAAAAAATCACGAGAAATTAGAAATTTTTTATTCCTAACCACTTGGTGGCTGTGGGCTTCAGGTATTTTTGTGATGCCGTCGCGTGAAGAAGGTTTCAGCATCGCTTTGCTTGAAGCTCTTGCTTCGGGACTTCCCGTGATTATCTCGGATATTGAACCTTTTACTGAAATAATTTCGACTGGAAAAAATAACGGTCTCGTTGCTGAAAATGAAAATCCTGAAAGTTTCGCCGCAGCTATGATTGAAATGCTGAAGTTAGGGGAAGATGGGCGAAAAGTTTTAGTCGATAATTCCTTAAGAATGATTAAAGAAAATTTCATGCCCGAAATCGCAGCTAAAAAAACTATTGAAATTTACAGAAAAACGTTGAGGAGTTAGGGATTAAAATTAAAATTAAATTACACTCTTGAAGGCGGCCTTAGCTCCTCCGCTGCGAATCTTTTTCAAGCCTTCGACAACTTTAGCTTCAAGTCCAGCAATTTTCGTCAAGTCTTGTCCCCACATTTCTGTGTTCGTCAAGACAGCGTGAACAAGAGCTTCCGGCGAGTCATCTTTGTGAGCAAAATAAAATTCTAATGCCCATCTGTCATCACTGATTGTATAGTCATTTTTCTCACGTGAGCAGACGAGACCTTTGTCGTTGAGCTCTTTAATGTTGCTTGAATAGAAAGCAATATAAGCAGCAAGGCTCATCGTTAAACACGGCGGCAGAGATTTTTTCTCTTCAACATACTCAAGCAGGCTCGGCATATTACGGGCGCGCCACTTTGAGGTTGAATTTAACGAGATACTCATTAATTCATGATTGACGAAAGGATTATTAAATCTATCCTGAACGGCTGCGGCAAAATCATTCAAATCTTTTTTGTCTAACGGCAGCGTAGGGATAATCTCATCATAGAGCATTTTGTTCATGAAGTTTTTAATAACTTCGTCGTGCATACAGTCTCGGACAATGTCAAAGCCTGCAAGATAAGCTCCGGGAACAAAACCTGTGTGAGCACCGTTTAAGATTCTGACTTTGCGTTTCTTATAAGGTGTTACGTCTGGGACAACATGAACAGGAACTCCGGCTTTCTTAAACGGAAGTTTATTTTCAAGTTCCGCAGGTCCTTCAATTACCCAAACGCCGAAGACTTCGCCGACGTCAAGCAGATTATCTTCATAGCCGTTAGCTTTGTTGAGAGCTTCAAGTTCTTTCGGGTCGCGGATACGGCCGGGAACGATTCTATCAACTAATGTCGAGCAGAAAATATTTTTGTTGTTTATCCAGTCTTTGAAGTCTGCGCCGAGTTTCCAGTCATCGATATGTTTGTTGACGCACTTTAATAATTCTTTGCCGTTGTTGTCGATTAACTCACAGCTCAAAATTACAAGTCCGTCAAGCCCGGCTTTGAATCTTTCATAAAGAACTCGAGTCAATTTCGCAGGAAAACTATTCGGCGGAACTTGGTCAAACTTGCTGTCCTCGTCATAAACTATTCCGGCTTCGGTGGTATTGCTGACGACAATCTCTAAATCTTTGCTCTTCGCAAGCTCTAAAACTTTATCCCAACCGCCTGCATCGTAAGGATTAACGCCACGACTGCATGACGAAATCACGCGCTTTAAGTCAACTTTCTCGCCCTTCTCGCTCCCTCTTAAATAGAGAGTGTAAAGGCCCTCTTGGTCGTTAATCATTTTCGTAAGACCTGAAGCAATCGGCTGAACTAAAACGACTTTGCCGTTAAAGCCTGCTTTTTCGTTCGCGATGTCAAAGAAATAATCGACGAATGCTCTAAGGAAATTTCCTTCGCCGAACTGCATAACTTTTTCCGGCGCGTCTTTGAGGACAAAACCTTTGTAGCCTGACTCGGCTAAAACTTTATAATTCAACAATGCCATAAAAAATTTTCGTTCCTTTCTTAAAAAATTTTTAAGAATTAAAATTCGGGAATGTTTCTATTATAGAATATTTATTAATTTTTATCGCAACGAATCTTCAATTTGTTTCGTAAAAGTTTTTACCGCTTCAATCGGAATAGTCTCGATAACTCTTTCAATAATCCAGCCTATATTGCCTTTGTTATCGTCAACGAGATACCATTTTTCGCCGTTTCTGTTAAGGCGTTCACCTAAATATCGCAGAGCTGTGTTAGGCTTCGTTCCTGCTAATCGTGTTGAGTCAGCGTCAGGTTCTTCTCGAATATTTGCAGCGTCGGGCGTTACGATAACGAGTCCGCTCTCATCATATTTATAGCCCGTTCTGAAATAATTTTCTGAAATTTTTTGCTGCTTAATTAGGCTCTGCATGTAAGCATCGTTTTCGTTCCAAGATTTTTTAGCGAATGATAAACGACCCGCAATTTTTTTGAAATAATCGAGTCTATCTCGGAGGCTTGCCTTAGCATTGATGCTACCGCTCTTAGCTGATTTAATTTCGCTTAAAATATTTCGTTCAAGATTTTTAGTGTAAGAATTGTAATTTATTGCCGCCGAATTGATAGCTTCTGAGCTTCTTTGAGTTTCTGTTATCGTCGTGGAATTATAGCCGGCGAGGCCGCTCCTAATATCTGAAATTATATCTGAAAATCTATAGTTAGGAACAAATTGAACATTTCTACGTTCAAGCCAGCCTGTTAAATTTGTGTCTCTTGTTCGGGCAAAGACCCAAGAGAGTCCGCCTTGAGTTTTCCATTCGCCAAGATTAACGAGATAATCAGTGCCGTTTGAATTAAATCTTGCTATCGATAAAGCAGAATCTAAAACAGGGTGCGAATACATGTTTATATTTCGCCCAACGACGTATAAATAATTATAGTTAGGCGTATAGCTATATTCGCCGCGTTCAAAAATATAATCAGGGAAACTTGAGAGCCGGCTGATATTACTTAAAATCTCAGATTGAGAATGCCTCGTGAGGTCTAAGCCTTGATAAAGCGCAAGTTCTTCATAGAGTCTTCTATTTGAGCCTGTGTCGCCGCCCCTTGCTTTTTCGATTAATTGATGTAAATCTCTCTCCCAAGTTTCAGGCGGAGTATCCATGAAGGCGAAGGCAGTAACTGAAAAAATAAAAATAGAAATTAACGCAGCGAAGATAGAAAAAATTTTTTTCGTTTTTATCATCATTAAAAATTCCTTCCTTTTAGCTTCTCAGACCGCACACCGCGCCGCCTAATTCTTGAGCTTTCTTAGCTTCTTCTTCGGGATTATCTAAGACGTCTTCAAATTCAGGATGCTTAGAAAACCAGCGGATAGCATATGAACATGATAATTCGGCTTTGATTTTTTCTTCGCGTAATTTTTCAGCAACAGCTTGAGTTAATTTTCCTGCAATTCCTTGACCGTTCATTGACGGATCGACTTCAGTGTGAACAAGATTGACAACGCCGGGACGGACTTCAGGGTGTTCGATGAGTGCAATTTGTCTGCCGTTTTCATCTTCGAGCCAAGTTTTTTCTTTTGCAAACTTAAAATTAAAGTTCATAATTTAAGCTCCTTTCTTAAAAACTTAAAAAATTTTTTCATTCTGTTAAAACTTTTGACATGTAAATATCATTTTTATTCATGGGAATGTCTGAATTTAACATTTTATAGAAGCAAAGGCAAATTGTATTTTTATTCTTACATTCTGCTAAAAATTTATCATAATAACCTGCGCCGTGTCCAAGTCTTTTGCCGTCAATAGAAGCCGCAAGACAAGGGACTATTATTAAATCAAATTCTTCTGCAGTTAAAGTCTCTGAAAAATTTTTAGGCTCTAAAATTCCTAATTTTTCAGGAATTAAATTTTTCATGTTATAAATTCTAACGGCAAGCATATTATTATTTTCGCATTTAGGGACGTAAATTTCTTTGCCTTCGCTTAAAGCCTGCTTAATAATTTCTATCGTTGAAGGCTCGCGGCGAGTGCTGACGTAAATAAAAATTTTTTTTGCTTTTTTATAAATCTGCGACGAAAAAATTTGCGCCTGAATATTTTTGTTTGCTTTTTCGATATAAGAATCAGTTAAATTTTTCTGCCGCGTAAGCATAATTTTTCTTAACAATAATTTTTTAAGCTCGCTCATAATTTTTTCATTGTATAATTTTTTTGAAATAATTAAAAATCCACGAAGGGAGAAAATTTTTAATGGCTTTAGATTTTATGGATTTATTAGGCTCAATGGTTCAGGGAACAATGTCATCATCACCGGCGGCAAGTTCAAGAATGTCAAACGCCGGCGGCGGGATTCAAGATATTCTCGGCTCGTTAATGGGCGCAGGCCAGAGCGTTACTCAAAAAGTCGGCGGCGATAATTTAGCGGCAGGCGGGATCGGAGCTTTGCTTGGAACTTTGCTCGGCGGCTCAAAGAGTACAACTACAAACGCTCTCGGCGGCGGAATGATGGGTTTGCTCGGAATGTTAGCTTACAAGGCTTTAAGAAACTCCGGCACAACATCTTCAACAATGCCGACATCGTCAGCTTCATCGCAGGCTATGACATACACTCAGCCTTCTCCGCAGCAGCAGGCAAAGGACGCGGAAATTATTTTAACGGCAATGATAGACGCGGCAAAAGCTGACGGACAGGTTGACGCCAACGAAATTAATAAAATCATGGCTAATCTTCAATCATCAGGAGCAGGCCAAGAAGGCGTTAATTACGTCATTCAAAAATTACAAGGCCCTATGGAAACAGCGAAAATCGTCGCGGCTGTCAAAGGCCGTCCTGAACTCGCGGCGCAGGTTTATTCAGCTTCATTAATGGCAATCGAAGTTGATACTGACGCTGAACGAAGATATTTAGATAAATTAGCTAAGGCTATAGGACTTAACTCGAACGTCATCAATAATATTGAGCAGCTCACGAGCGCAAACAGTAAAAGCTACGTTTGCTAAAAAATAAAATTAAAAACAAATACAAGAATGAGAGATTATTTTTGAGTCTCTCGTTCTCTTTTTATCATATTTTCAACGAGATGATTAAAAACTTCGTAACCTCTTTCAGTCGGCGGAAGTTCTATGCGTGTGCCGCCGTTTTCAAAGATCAGCATGCCGTTATTTACAGGCATAGCCATTCTAGGTTTCGCTTCGGGACTTGTTGAGACAATATCTTCCGGTTCAACTTTCAGAATTTTTGCAAGTTCCGTGATTCTTGTGCCTGTCGGAGCTGTCTCACCTGCCTCCCAGCGTCTTAAAGTCGCTATAGAAATTCCAAGTTCGTCAGCAAGGTCAATTTGAGTTATTCCGGCCTTTTTTCTAAACATTCTTATATTCCCGGATATTGACATAATAAATCCCTCTCATTCATAAAAGCTATATTTGAAAATTTTATTGTCTGAAAATTATATAAAAATTTTTTTGCCTGACAAGTTTTGAAATGAGAATATAAAAAAATCCCTCCGCCAAATAGACGAAGAGACTAAAACAA
>JAFVEW010000058.1 GCA_017475805.1 Synergistaceae bacterium
CAAAGTTTGGGTAGCGGGCGGCAAGGACAAAAAAGCAGCTGAAAGTGTAGTCCAAGCTATGCAAAAAATCGGTTTCAAAGGCAGTTTCCCTTTTCCGCCAGCAAAGTAAATTGAAAAATTACAGTTAAGAAGTGAGGAGAAAGTTTATTTATTTCTACTCTTCTTAAATTCTAGCTGAAAAAAAATTATGAACACTTACGATGAATTTGAAAAAATTTTATACACTCACTCGAATAATAAAATAATTCCCGGACTTGAAAGAATCAAGAGATTATTGACTCGCTTGGACAATCCTCAAAATTCTTTTAAATCTATTCACATTGTCGGCACAAACGGCAAAGGCTCAACAGGTGCGTTTTTGTCATCAATTTTCAAAGAGTCCGGCTATAAAACAGGATTTTATTTAAGTCCTCATCTCGTTTCACCGGGCGAACGTTTTGTTATCGACGGTGAAATTTTGCCTGCTGATGACTGGATAAACGCTGCTGAAGAAATTATAAAAGTCATCAAGCCCGATGAAGAATTGCCGTCTTATTTTGAACTTGTAACGGCGTGTGCTTTTTGGCTCGCTCGCGAGAAAAAAATCGAAGTCGGCGTTATCGAAGCCGGGCTTGGCGGAAAATTCGACGCAACGAACGTAATGAGTGAAACTGTTTGTTCTGTTATAACTTCAATTTCAATGGATCATATGGAATTTTTAGGCTCATTGCTTGAAAATATCGCTGAAGAAAAATTCGCTGTCGTTAAAAATAAAACTCACGCTTGTTTTTCCGGCGTTGACGCTAGTTTAATTCCGATGTTCAAAAATTATTGCAGTGAGCGAGGAGCTTTATCTCACGTTTTGACGGAAGAAGCAAAAATCGAAAATATTTTAATTTCGCCGGACGGAAATTCTTTTGATTTTTCAGCGCAAAATTTAGAAATTAAAAATCTAAAAACTAAATTAATCGGCGATTATCAAATTAATAACGCTGCTTTGAGTTTGTTGGCAATATCTGAAATTAAAGATTTATTCCCGAAAATCACGGAACAAACCGTTCGCGACGGTCTTGAAAAAGCGACTTGGCCGGGTCGCCTTGAAATAATTTCGCGAGAGCCTTTAATAATTTTAGACGGCGGACATAATTATGATGGTGTTAAAAAACTTTGCGAGAGCGTAAAAAATTTATGGCCGGACATAGTTAAAAATAAAAAATTAGGCGTCGTTTATGCTGCTATGCGTGATAAAAATTATCTCGGCTGCCTCGAATTAATAAGCAAGGAATTAAAACCGGCTTTCTATGCTACGACAGTTCCGGGAATGTCGCGGGCTTTAGCTCCTGACGAGTTATTAAACGCTGCAAAAAATGAAGAATTTGAATGGCTAAATAAATTTGACATCATTCAGAAAATTAATCCCGAAAGTTTTGAAAATCCTTTGAACGCGATTAAAAAGGCTTTGAGCGAAAATGAAGCTGTTTTAATTTGCGGAAGTTTATATTTAGTAGGCTGGCTGAAGAGAAATGCAGATAAATTTTAGCAAAATCCCCGCTGTAATTTACGGCGAAGAATCAAAAAACGTTTATATTTATGTTCACGGTTTTCTCGGCAAAAAAGAAGACGCTGAAGAATTTTCAAAAATCGCAAATAAAAAAGGCTTTCAAGTTTTAAGTTTTGATTTACCCGGACACGGTGAGCGCAGAAAAAATTCTGAACAGGCTCCTGAAATGCCGTCGTTTTCAAAAGTCGTCGCTGATCTCGAAACTATCTACGAAGAAGCAAATTCAGACTGGAAAAATATTTCTATTTATGCCGTGAGTCTCGGAGCTTATTTCAGTCTTGTAACTTTTCAAGGGCTTGACATCGAGAAAGCCTTATTAGTTTCGCCCGTCGTGAATATGAAAAATTTAATTGAAAGAACGATGAAAAATTCAGGTATAACGCCTGAAATTTTAAAAGCTCGCAAAAATATTCCTGAATTAAATCTTTCTTGGGACTATTATAAATTCACGCTCGAAAACGAAATTACAGATTGGAATTGCAAAACCGAAATTTTATATCCTGAACGCGACAATTTAACTCCGCGAAATGAAGCCGAAGAGTTCGTGAAAAAATTTAATTGCGGTTTAACAGTTCTTCCAAACGGCGAACATTATATTCACACCGAAGAAGATTTGAAAATTTTACGCGCTTGGGAAGAAAAGAACGCTTGAAAAAAATCCCTCTACGAATCGATATTTATGAAAACGAATTTAAAACGGCAAAGGTCTAAATCTTTTTCGTTCACTATGTCAGCGTCAATGTAATAAATTCTGCGTCCTGCTTTTCTGACTTTTGCCGTGCAAATCAATTTCGTTGCGTCCCTTGAGCCTCGTAAATAATCAACGTGTCCGTTAACTGTAACGCCGTTGCCGCCCGCGCTTAAAAAAGCTATTCCAGCTGTGTCGTCGGCCATCGTAAATAAAACTCCGCCGTATGGAATCCCGTAAGGATTTACGTGTTCGTCCTCAAGTTCTAATTCACTGACAGCTATTCCGTTTTCAATTTTAATGAATTTAAATCCCGTTTTGCATTCGATGTCGTCTTTAAGTTTCTTTAAAGCCTCGTGATTAACTTTTATTTCAAATTCTTCGGCCATAAAATTTTTCTCCGTTTCATAAGATTTTTCAAGCCTGATTAATTATACGATAATTTGACAAAATAAAAACTCGCTAGTAAAATCGCCGCGTAAAAAAAATTAAAAATTTACTAAATATTTTGTAATTTCGGTAGCAAATAATAAAATTATTTTCACTGTTGAAACTAACTAACACAAAGGTGTGATGAAAATGGCCGACAAAATCATAAACGGCAGAAGAAGATCGGACGATTTATTGCTTGACACAGCGTTACAGGATTTCTACGGCGCTGCTGACGAGATGGGACTCAGCGAGAGTTTAATTTCGATGTTGAGCTACCCTGAACGCAGACTTGATGTTTCAGTCCCGGTCGAAATGGAAGACGGAAGAGTCAGAGTCTTCAAAGGCTACAGAGTTCAGCATTCTACAGCGTTAGGGCCTTCAAAGGGCGGTATTCGTTACGCTCAAGACGTTACAGGCGCAGAGTGTGAAGGTCTTGCAATGTTAATGACGTGGAAATGCTCGCTCGCTGGAATTCCTTACGGCGGCGGCAAAGGCGGAATTTGCTGCGATCCTACAGCTTTAACGCGTCGCGAGAAAGAAAGAATGTCGAGAACTTACGGAGCCAGAATCGCACCCATCATCGGACGCTGGAGCGACATCCCCGCACCTGATATGTACACCGGCGGTCAGGAAATGGTCTGGATTATGGACACTATCTGCAAAATGCTCGGACACTTTGAACCGGCAATGCTCACTGGTAAGCCGATTGATTATTGGGGAGCTCGCGGACGTACAGAAGCAACAGGACGCGGAACTTCAACTTGCGGACTTGAATTAATGAAGCAGAAAGGTCTTAACCCCGCGAATATGAAAATAGCCGTTCAGGGTTTCGGTA
Organism: Synergistaceae bacterium; assembly: GCA_017475805.1. The sequence continues at coordinate 3,496 of JAFVEW010000058.1, forward strand.
ACGTCGGAAGCTACACAGCGCAATTATTACGCGATGCAGGAGCTACTATCGTTGCAATTAGCGACACAACAGGAACTTATTACAATCCTAAAGGGCTTGACATCAATAAAGCATTCGATTATATGAACACCAACCCGAGCCAGCGCGGACGCAAGCTCACAGGTTTTGAAAAAGAAGGCTGCGAGAAATTGGGGCTCGATGATATTTTATTCTTGGACTGCGATTTCTTATTCCCTTGCGCTTTACAGGGCGTTATCAATGAGAAGACAGCTCCGAA
>JAFVEW010000059.1 GCA_017475805.1 Synergistaceae bacterium
ATAATACAGGCCGACAAATAATCTGCGCTTTCTATACAGGAAAAGAATTTCCGGCAAAAGAAATTCGCGAAATAATAGGTCAAAAGTTACCGAAGTATATGCTTCCTCATATTTTTACTCATTTACATGAAATGCCTCTCACTCCAAGTGGTAAAATTAACCGTAAATCTTTGCCGGACGTAGATTTAAGTCAGATTATCACAACGACCGAATACATTGAGCCTGAAAACGAACTTGAAATCAGGCTTGCCGCACTTATGGAAAAAGTACTTGAATATTCTCCAATAGGCAGGAACGATGACTTTTTCGAACTTGGCTGTGATAGCTTAAAGGCAATTATGTTTACTTCAATTGCACACAATGACGGAATTAATTTTAATCTGCAAAATGTTTTTGATTATCCGACTATACGACTGTTAGCAGAATATATTAATGATGAAAATAAGCAACAAATTTCTTATGCTAACTTTGATTTTACTGATATTAATAAAATTCTCGCTAAAAATACAATAGAAAGAATACAAACACCGCAAGTTACCCCTGTTGGCAATATTCTTCTTTGTGGAGCAACAGGCTTTCTCGGTAGTCATATACTGTCGGACTATTTGGAATATGATAGCGGTATAGCTTATTGTTTAGTGCGAGGTAAAAATCAGGCAGAAAGCGAAAAACGGCTTGCGGAAACATTAGAATTTTATTTTGAGAAAAAACACAATGATTGTAAACGTATTCATGTCATTTGCGCTGATTTACAAGAGGAACGCTTGGGCCTCTCCGAGCAAGAGTATAAAGACCTGTTACCTTGTGTTGATACAGTTATTAACGCCGCCGCGACTGTCAAGCATTACGGTTCGTATTCGTATTTTCACTCGGTGAATGTTGAAACTGTAACGCGATTAATTGACTTCTGCGTTTCTTCTGATGCAAAACTTATTCACATCTCTACAGAGAGCGTTTCAGGTAATGATTCTATGAAAAACTTTATTAGATATGATAACGTGAGAAGTAAAGTTTTTTACGCAAGTAATCTTTATATTGGACAGAATCTTGAAAATGTTTACGCTTTGAGCAAATTTGAAGCTGAGATAGCTGTTTTGAAAGCTATGAACAAAGGGCTTCGTGCTAACATCATGCGAATGGGAAATCTGACGAACCGTTATAGTGATGGAGTGTTTCAGATTAATTATGAAACGAATGCTTTCTTAAAACGGTTTAAGGCGTTTTTAAGTCTTGGAATGATACCTGATTATCTACTGGGACGCTATGTAGAGTTCACACCTATTGATGAAGCGGCTCATGCAGTTATGACAATAACACGTCATTTCAGCAATGAGCAAACAGTCTTTCATCTTGAAAACTACAAACGGCTTCTTTTAGAGAATCTTATTGTTATACTCAAAAAAATTGGCTATGAGGTTACTTCTGTTGAAGGAGCAGTTTTTACTAAAGCATTGTTGCAGACTATAAAACAAAAAGAAATTAAATATATTTTTGAAGCGTTTATCAATGACATGGATGCTAATAATAGACTTGCTTTCAGTAATCTCCATATTGATACAGACTTTACTGTGCAATACTTAAAGCGTCTTGGATTTGAATGGTCGGAAATTGACTTAGAGTATTTGAGAAAGTACATGGAGTATTTCAGAGAGAAGGGATATTGGGAAACATGAGTCATAAGTTCTCTAAGTTAATTCCATCATAGATTTAGGCATACATTGGAACTGACGTACATATTTATAATTGGGATTGTTGAAAATTTGGTTGTCTTTATTACATATTGTATTGTAACAATTTTTGAATATTATAAATTATAATGAGGAGGAAGATTATCGTGACTGAACGCGACAGACTATTACACGAAATAGCGGTAAATACGTCTTCAATACATAAGTATAATAAACTTATGTACACTCTCACAAGTGCAATTTTGACCTATGGTCTATCTAAAGACGAGCCTATGGCTCTTATCATTCTTTATGTTTTTATCACTGCTATTTACTACATAGTCCAAAGATTCGAGCAAAATATTTGCAAAATATCTGCATACATCATCACTTTTTTGGAAAACAACGCTGACGAAAGTTGCTTTAAGTCAGAAACGAGGTTTTATAAATATGATACTATGCGGTGGAACTCCGGAGAGCACAAAGAAAAAGAGAAACAGGAAAAAACACCGCATCGAATAATAAAAAAGAAATTCGTAAAAGAAAAAAATTTGATGATATATATAAGTTCCTTGATGGTATGTGGCTTTTTCGCGACATATAAATACCTACAACTTTTGCTTCATAATTCGATAGAAATTATGGAGTTCTTTGTACATTTCTTCATTATTGTGGGCGCATGTATTGTATGCATAATTATTTGCATAAATTCAAGAGTTATTCGTAGCGAAAGAAGGAAAAAAGAAATAGATAGGTGGCAATCGGTAATGGAGGATGAACAAAGGTCGCTAGAGAAAACAACTTCAACCGTTGATGCCTAACTGACTATCTATACAATACAAATATGCGGGGTTGTCACTACTTTCAGCCCCGCAACTTATATATACACATGTTATGCTTTGCAGTTTAAAAACACCTACAAAGCAGGTATATTAATATAATAAATTGTAGCTTGTCGTCATAGCTATCTTTATAGGAATTCTTTCTTAAACCTAAACTTAACTTGCAACTGTAAAGCCGTGATTGATGGCTATGCCACGAATGACCTCCTCTGAAAGCTTGCTGATTTTTGATATAAGTTTAAGCGGTAAATTTTCTTTTAACATATCCGCAGCTACACGCTCATTTGCTGTTTGAATACCCTCAGCAAATTTTTCGTCTTCTCTTGTCAGTAATAACATGTACTCGTCCCTCCAAGCGACATTATGTTTAGCTTCTTTAAGTTTTTTATCCAATATTTTTACAAAAGTATCGTCATCTGCTATTTTGCCATTACCTACAAATTTCAAAAAATTTTTCAGTGCTGTACTTACGTCATTTAATTTTCCCTTCGTATTCAGAAAAATCGTATAAGCTCCATCGTTAAGTTCTATCTCTTTATCTTCAGCGCAAAAATTTCTGAAAGTGTAAATATGCCTGCCCTTGCTAAATAAGTCAAAAGTACAAATAAAAATTACGTAAGTATTCGGCAAGTCTTCATAAGAGCCGGATTTTTTCAACGATTTTTTATTCAAGCCATCGTATCCGATTGCTACATGATAAGCACGAGGTCTTCGATATAAATCTCTTAACCTGCGATTTTGGGCTTCTATATCGAAAATATTTCGAGCTGCAGCTGTTAAAATATCGAAACGTACGCCTCGAATATGAAGAGCGTGCTTGAGCGTTTTTTGAGTTTCAATAATTTTTATCTCATCGATGTCGAGGTCAGGAAAAATCCGCCGGAGCATTTCGGCGCATAAAGCAGGTTCACTCATAATCTTACCGAAAAGGAAATCATCGGCAAGCGTCAGATTTTCCCATCGTTGTTCAAAATTTTCCATTTTTTCAGCTCCTTTCTTGAAGTTATTATATATCATTCATATAAAATACAGATAAGAAGCAACTTTAAGTTATTTTAGCGTGCTTAAAAGTGAGCAGTTTTGATTAATAGTCAAATCCTAATTTCAGTTCTGATTTATATTTATAGTAAGTGTTAGGGCTTACGTGAAGTTTTCGTAACTTGTCGCTCGGGTCAGCAGCCATGTTGATAATTGCGATGACTTCACGGTCGGAGTTTGTGCCGCGAAAATCTTTACTGTACTTCAGAATTAGCTGCTGGACAGGAAATTTTTTCCTGATTTTTAACTTCGCGCCGGATTTTTGACCGATTTGTTTTCCGTTACGCCGTGCGGTTTCAATTCCTTCACGGGTTCGTTGATGTAAATCTTCAACTTCTTTTTGTGATTGCTCAAACGCAAGCTGAATTTGTCTGTGCGCTAAAGTTAAAATATAGTCATTTAGAGCATCAAGAATTGATTTTATGAGTGCGTTTGTTGCTTCATCGCCGGAATTAAGATTGAGCGAAATCTTTTTCTCCTGAAGCGTTTTTCTGTAAGTTGACGTGCTAATGTGAGGCTCTTTTAAAAATATGAGTTCAACGCCGTTATTATAAAGTTCCTGATAAAGTTTGAAGCCGTCATCAGCGTTACGGGACATTCGGGAAACGCTGTCAAAAATAATCGTGTCGCCGGATTTTACTGAGTTAACGAGTTTATCAAGTTCTTTACGACCTTGAAATTTAGAGCCTGTGAAAGTTTCCTGAATAATTATAGCGTCAGGAAAAAACTTGATAATATTTCTAACCTGACGCTCAATATTTTGTTTTGGAGTGCTTATGCGACAATATCCGTAGATTTTGTTCATAATTAAATCGCTGTAACTCCAAGTGAATTTGCAAGTTTTAAGATAGAATCTTCGGTTAATCTGCTGTATCGTACAATTTTTGCAAGTGGTTCGCCGTCCTTGAGCATATCAGAAGCAACTTGCTCTCTTGTTTGTTCGACTCCGTGTTCAATCCCTTCAAGGCGTAGATATGCCCCAACTTTTTCCTGATCATATTCAGTCAAAAACATTCCTTTCACCTCAGCCTTATTTTTCAATAAAAATTTCTTGATTAAAAAATCGTCCGGCATTTCATCGAGTGCTGCATCAACAGCTGCTTCGATGTCCTGATAAATTTTCTCGTGCCTCCTGATAGTGTCAACGAGCCAAGCGTATTCTTTGAGAGGTTCGCACGCTTCCATAAGTGCTTTATTTTTCCCGTAGTTGATATTTATCATCGTAACTTTAACTTCAATATCGCCATCGCCGCCAAACGCATCGCTTAATCGAAGCTCTTCGCGTTCAGGTCTGTCGCTTCGACCGTTATAAAAGCAAATACATTTAGGACGCGGCAACGGAAGAAGTTTAGTGCCGTACTGCTTATGCTGATAGCCGTGCTCGACTATGTAGGCTTCGTAAAGTTTTGCGGCATAAATGAAAATTCTCAACGGAACGTTCGGATTGAATGAACTTTGATGTCCCCATATAATCAACTCGTTCAAAATTGCCAAAATAAAAGACGCATCATTTTTCATTCCAAGATAAACGGCATCTTCGATCGTGTTGAATTGAATGTCGTCCGGATTATCATAATTAGAGCCGTTTATGGCATTATAGAGGCTCAACGTCCATTGCTTATTTTACGGATTTCCGAAAATAAATTTGAAGACCCTGTCTTTGTGATGGTAATTTATGCTCACTTGAAAAAATCGCCCCGCTTAATATTAAATTTAACCATTTTCAGGTTTATATTAAATTTTAACTGCTGAATGACTTTTTGTTAAGTGCTGAAATAATTATTAAATTTAGCGAGCGTTTATTTTAATAAATTAATAAATTAACGATTGTGCTATGCTCAGTTCAATTTTGAGTAGTAACGACTAAAAATATAGAAAACTACCTAGTTTAAATCTAAATACGCACTATCACATTGCGTATTCACGTAGAAATTTCATAATTAGCATTTCATCAATTTTCTATTTTGATCTGTTCGCACCATAATTGTATATCTTTACATCTTTCCTCTCCAAGATGAGCCTTTATATGTGTTAGATTCAGTAAATACATGAAACATAGAATATCTTTTGCTGTTTGTCTTTTCTCTGTTTCCGAAATAAATGAGAAAAAATTCATATCCATATTCTGCGTTTGTTCACGTCTATGACTTCCACCATGAAGAACAAGGTGATACATAATATTCTTGAAATAATTTCTAATTTCTTTAGATTCAATAACTGATAAAATTTTATCGTCTGTTAAAATCTTTATTCCTTGCTTAAATTCAAATGTGGAAAACGCCTCCATAGCTTGACGCATAATATTCCCTATATATATTTCATGTTCTGTTGCCTCGCCTTTTCCATAAGCGTAAATTAGCTTCAACATTTCAGTATATTCATTGTATTCTGATATAGATTTAGGAAAAGGTTTTATGTTTGTATCTATTAATTCCATTAAAGCATAAGGTAATTTTACATTAAGTTGTTCTTTACATTTCTTGCAAATATCTTCATATATCCTGTTTATATTAAAAGCTGTCATCAGATCATGAGTCATCACTAAAATTCTTGTTTTTATATTCCCAAACAAGAATTTTTCACATTGGTATTGTAAATATGAAAAAATACCAATTTTATTCTCAAAATCGTGGCTTGAAACTGGATCATCTATGACTAACAAATATTCCTCATCATATGCGCTTAAGGTATTTTTCCCATGTAAAATACTTGCAAAAAAATAACAAAGTCCAATGATATTTCTTTCGCCTACAGATATATTATTTGGCTTTACAAAGTGTCCATTACATAATAATTTATAAACATTACCTTCTATTTTTAATTGTAATCTTTTTTTTGATAAAAATATGTATTTCAACCCATCATTAATAATATCTACGGCAATATCAATATTGCTGCGTTGAGCAATTAATTCATTAAAATATTTTTGTTTCCCTTCAGCAATTATAACTGCTGTATTATAGTCATCGTTTACAATTTTCTGCTCTACACTCTTCGCATTAAATTTTCGTGCATCTTCAACTATATCATAATAAGCAATATCGTCATTAATACTATTAAGCTCTTTGATTATTGGTATAGTATCTGTAACAAAGTGATTATGTTCTAATCGTTCTTTTTCGAGTTGAACCAAAAAAGTTTTAAGTTCAGCAACTTCTTTAGAAAAATTTATCAATTTATCAGTTATAGGTAAATAAGGATTATCACTCTTTGATTGTAAAAGTTCGTTGTTTTTTCTGATGATTTGATTTATCGAGATAATACAGTCAACGCACGATTGACAGCTCTGCAAATTTTGAAAATAAGATAAATTCAGTTCAATTTCTGGAATTTCCTGTGATTTCAAATTTTGTTTATACTTCTCAACTTTATCAGATAGGACTTTCTTTATACTGGTTATGAGATCTGTTTTATATTTAACAGTCAAAGGTTGCTGGCATTTTGGACATTTAATAATTTGAGAATCAGCAAATTCTAATGCTGTACGTTGAAGTTCGTTGCCATAACCATTTTGTACAAGTTCAAGTAAATATTGTTCTCTTTCATTTAACTCTGGAATTTCGACATCTTGTTGTAAAAGTTTGTTAGCAGTCTGAACGTTAAAATGAAAATATATTTCGTCTATATCAGGGATTTTTTCTGAGATTTTTGACGTTCCACTTTGAGCTCTCTGAAGTTCTCTATATTTTGTATCAAAATCTATGATTAATTCATCTCTACTTTTCGTGGGAGTAAGTGTAATAAACCGTTTGTAAGTATTGTCAGAAACAGGGGCATTTGTTTTCCTTGTTTGTGATTCTATTTTTCGTTTTCTCCCAGCCCAACCTTCATCTTCTCTGAGGATAGATTTCATTTTTTCAATGTAATGCATAGGTGATATCTCATTCGATGAATCATTATATTTTTCAACTACAATTTTTTTACGTTCCTGATCATCTTTAGCTTCTTGAAGCTCAATCTTAGCAATATTAATACGCTCAGCTAATTCTATTTGTTCACCCAGCATAACGATTGAACTCAGGCCATCGCTTACTACTCGCACATTCGCATTAACAAAATCTTCATTAAAAACGAATGTATGCAATTTTTCTTGCTCGGAGAGCGTGATTTTATTGCCTTTAATATCGTTAAGATTAGCTTTTTGAATCATAGGCTCGTCTTTACCCTTTAACTTATTAAAAGCTCTTGCAATTACGCTTTTACCCGATCCATTTCTACCGTAAATAATCGATACATTAACTGCTTTAATTTTATTATCATTACTACTTTGAAAAATAGGAAGCAGCGTTTCTTTAATAAAATTTGCACCTTGAAGCTCTAAAATTGAAATATCTTGAAACATGAAAACCACCTATCACATTAAATAATATTTTTATTATATTGGTTATTATAACTCAATACTAACTTTTATAGAAGCTCTACCCTAAAAAGCGTTCGTTTTACGCTTAGTGTTATTTCTACTAACCTTGTTACGTCAAAAACAGTACTTGTAGCGACATCGTAATCATTAGCAATATCCTCAAAAGTTCTATAATCTCTATAGTACGCGAAGAAAATGCATAAACGGTCGAATATCGTTAATTTGGGACGTCTGCCTCCTTTTTTATGTGCAATCTTATACTGTTCTTCAAGTTCTGAAAGCATAACTTGAAACGTTTGACAGTCAACTCCGAAAGTACGCTTAAATTTTTCTTCACTAAAATTTTTTACTTGTTCTCGTGTTTTCATTCGACTATTATATCAGTTTCCGAATTTGTCCTAACTTACAACAGTCAAACCAAGATCGATTGCCATACTACGAACAGCATTCTCTGAAAGCTGACTAATTTTTGAAATTAGTTGAAGTGGTAAATTTTCTTTCAGCATATCAATAGCAACACGCTGCTTATCTTCTAAAATCCCCTCAGTACGTCCTTCAGCAAATTTTTCATCTTCTCTTGTCAGTAACAACATATACTCATTCCTCCATGTAATGTTATTTTTAGCCTCTTTAACTTTTTCGTCCAAAGTTTTTACAAAAATATCGCTTTCGGCCACATTACCATTGCCTACGAAATTCAAGAAATTTTTTAACTCAGGGCTTACATCATTTAATTTTCCTTTAGTATTTAGAAAAATTGTGTAAGCTCCATCGTTAAGTTCTATTTCTTTATCTTCAGCGCAAAAATTTCTAAACGTGTAAATGTGCCTGCCCTTGCCGAATAAATCAAAAGTACAGATAAAAATCACGTAAGTGTTCGGTAAGTTTTCATAAGAACCTGATTTTTTCAAAGAATTTTTGTTCAAACCGTCGTACCCGATCACTATTTGGTAGGCTCGTGAGCGAGGGAATAAATCTTTTAACATATGGTTTTGAGCCTCAATGTCGAAAATATTTCGAGCAGCGGTAGTTAAAATATCAAAGCGTACGCCCCTTATGTGGAGAGCGTGCTTTAGCGTTTTTTGAGTTTCAATATTTTTGATTTCTCCTATATCGAGGTCAGGAAAAATCCGTCGCAACATTTCAGCACATAAAGTTGGCTCACTCATGACTTTGCCGAAAAGAAAATCATCAGCAAGTGTCAAATTTTCCCATTTTTTCTCTCTTAAATTCATTTTTTCAACTCCTTTCTTAAGATTATTATATATCAGTTCATTTCAAATACAGATATAAAATTGAGGTGATTTTACACAACTTAAAAGTGTGCAGTTTTGGGATTTTTTTTCAGTGCTGTAAAATACTATAAAAATGCGTTATCAGAACTTATGCTCATAAATGGATGTGATTTTTTGATTTTTGGCTATGCTCGTGTAAGCACAAACTCTCAAGCTCGGGACGGAAACTCTCTCGAAGCCCAAATTAAATTACTCAAAGACGCAGGGGCGGAAAAAATTTTCTCGGACGTTTTCACTGGCTCAAAAAATAATCGTCCAAAACTCGATAAACTTTTGAAAATAATTCAGTTAGGCGATACCCTGATTATTACGAAGCTCGACAGAATAGCCCGGAGCGTCATTAACGGCATTCAACTTATTGAAAATCTTAATGACAGGGGCGTTATTATAAACGTCCTGAACATGGGGACAATAGACGGTTCGCCGACAGGAAAACTAATCCGAAATATAATGCTTTCATTTGCCGAATTTGAACGGGACATTATTAAACAGCGGACGCAAGAGGGAAAGGAAATCGCTAAACGGAATCCTGATTTTCGTGATGGTCGCCCGAAAAAATTTTCAAGGGCGCAAATCAATCACGCCCTCGAACTTCTGAAGACTCATTCTTATAATCAAGTAGTAGCTATGACTGGCATAAGCCGATCGACTATCGCAAGAGCAAGAGCCGTTCAAAATCTCATGTCTTCATAAATTCGTTTTAATTTCCTTTTCAAGAAGTAAATTATCACGCCTGCAAATTCGTCATATGTGGCTTGATTTTCCAGTTGAGCAACCCGTTTCTCAATATAGCTCCGGCTGAGTTTTTTATCACAGCTCAGTTTCTCTATAAATCTCGCATAAGCTCGGTAGGCTTCGCGGCGTCCTCTGAGGAGGCGAGTACAAGTATCCAAATTATTCGCGCCATTCAAATGAAGAACCTCGTTGATGTCTGCTTCAAGAATTTCATCTCTCGGATACGTATATATTCTTCCGTCCTCGCTGTATCGGATTTTTTGCATGTGAAGCTGGTTCAAGGGACTTATGGTGATTGTTTTATTGCCTTTCGAGGCATCACAGCAAAGAACGTGATGTTCTTCATAATCGGCTTCATTAACTTTCCGACCGCCATCACAAACGCCGAGCATATTCTCATAATCCATAGCCCCGTCAACATTCTGCTCTATGGACTGCCAATGTTCGATGGTCATGTCAGAATTATTTTCTATCCGCCTCATGCAGTAGGCGCAAAGACCGTGCTGTTCCCTGATAAGGCTGTCCCGAATTACGGTCTTGTCTAAACAGTTGAAAGCTATCCGCGCTGATTGTGGGTCGCGTTTATCAAAAAGAGATTTTTGCTCCCGTTTGACGCGGTTGATTTCATCAATGACTTCTTTAGACACCCGAATTTTTTTGATATAAAGCATGGCTAATCTTCCGCAATCCATTTATTGACTTCGAGAAAATCCCTCATGCGTTTTACGGCAGAAGACTCCTCGCCCAGTTTGTCAGCAGAAATTTGAATTATCCTTTCTGCTCCTGCCAAGTTGTTATCATCAAGAGCCTGTTCAATTTCTCTCCGCCATTCTTTAACTTCCTGCGGCATGTCCATGCTGCCTTGCGTTAATTCCAAAACATCCCCGATGTTATAACCGTAAGCGTCAGGAAGTTCACGGATTTTATTCGGATTCTCCATAAGAATCAGTTTTGAATCTTCTGCCGAAGATATGACTATCGGCGAATGCGTTGCGATAATGAACTGAACTTTCGGAAATGTCGCACGTAAAGCCCCCAAAATTTTCCACTGCCAGCGCGGATGAAGGTGCATGTCAATTTCGTCAATCAAAACCACGCCCTCTAAATTTTCCAAGCTGTCCAAAGACGGATTCAGCAACGCTGTACGGTAAGCAAGCTCCATCACGAGGCAAAGGACGCTCTGATAACCTGCGCTCAGATTATGGACAAGACTGCCTTCGCCCTCATTTTCAGAATAGACAAGGCGGTTCAGTTTCGGCGAAAATTCAACTCGTGCTTTGTCAAGCCCTTCAAGTTCCATAATGAAACGGGAAACGATATTTTTGAATAAAACATATTCAACGGCATCATGTCCTAACCTGTATCCTGCATAATCCATTTGGGCGCACCAGTTTTGAATTAACTCGACGGATGCCCTGCCGTTCAAGCAGTCTTTATAACCCTGACGGCGTTCAACCTGTCCGCCGGGTCTGTCAGGCTCATCAGCCGCCGTGAAAAATTGTCTGCTGTCGCCCAAATAGCTTAGAAGCGGAAGCCTCGATTTCTCATCGTTGACAAGCTCCTGTATTTTATTTATAGTGTCATATCTTATATTTCGATCAGTCTTTGCTACTGTGGCATTATTTTTAGGACTTTCGTTATATTCATGGGAAGTCTCATAGTCAACTCCGTCAAGTTCAAAAATAGAGCTGATACGTACTGGCGTGTAATACCTGACGCTTTCCGTTACGCTTCCGACTAAAACAGGAACGGCACGAACTTCGTCTCTCGTAATTTGCCTTTTATCAGTTCCCATTCCCCACAGCAGAGCTTCTAATGCAAGGCTAATTCCTCCAAGAAGCGAAGATTTTCCTGCTCCGTTATTGCCAATGACAAGATTCACGCCAGCTTCAAATTCGACAGTTAAGTCTTCAATGCCCCTGTAATTAATAAGACGAATTTTTTTTACGTGCATAACGAATCCTCCTAAAAATCAAAATCGACATATCAATGATATATTAGCATCAACTTAATATTAAAATAATTCAAAAGAAAATTATTTCAATATTGCTTAAATATTATCTAAAACGCTTTTCTTAGACGTAATGTAATCCCTGATGAGCATGTTTATCGCCGCATTATTTGAAATCCCGTAAGCCCTGTTAATCTCATCGAACTGCTCAAACATACTGACGGGAATATAAGTCGGGAGAATTTTTCTCTCCTCAGTCTGTTTCTTCCGTCCGCGTCCTGTGATGGCTTTGACAACCTGCTTTGACTTGTTGAGTTCCTGTTCTTCCTGAGAATTTAATTTATCGACAGCCTCATCGAATTTGTTAGCCTTTTTTATGTCGCCCATGTGATTTTTATCTCCTAACTTAATATAATATTTCTTTAATATTATAAAAATTTTAATTTAATTCTGAAACAATTTCAAATTAAATCTTTTCTGCAATTTCTTTATACGACCGAGCAACATCGCTTTTCGGTGCGCTCATGACAACAGGGATTCCGTCTAAAACGCTCCTGTATGTGTCAGCGGATTTTTTGACAATGCCAAGAATTGAAGATTCTTTCTTGAACTGTTCGAGCATGTCTTTTTGGTCATTGATATTTTTTTCAAACATCGTAATTATGAAACCCTCAAAGGAAAGTTTTTCATTGAGATTTTCTTCCACGATATTTTGAATGGTTCTTTTCAAGGCGCGGATGCCCCGATATGAAAGGTATTCAGCTTTCGCAGGAGTTATAACTTTGTCGGCGGCAACAAGAGCGTTGGTCGTCAAAATTCCAAGTTGTGGAGGACAGTCGATAAAAACATAATCGAAATATTCCTCAAAAGATTTCAGAGCCTTTTTGAGAATTTTCTCCCGTGCCGTCCTGCCCGTGATGTTTTGTTCGGTTTCGGCAAGCTCAATGTCAGACGGGACGATGTAGAGATTTTCAAGCCCTGCCGATTTCACGATATAACCGCAGTCGAGCGGATCAGTTTTTCCGTCAAATAAATTGCAGACTGAAAACTCGGTTTTGCCCGGCATGAAATTACATAAAATCGTCAAAGAAGCCTGTGGGTCGAGGTCAACCATCAGGACTTTTTTCCCTGCCATAGCTTTGAGCGCGGCAATATTATACGCCGAAGTCGTTTTAGCAACGCCACCCTTTTGATTCGCAAAAGCTATAACTTCCATTTTTTATCACCACTCTAAAATAATATCGTATTGATGGAATTATAATATTATTTTAAGTTTAAGACAATATCGAATTAGCATGTTCAAAAAATTTGACACTTTTCCTTGAATTGAAAAATTTTTATCAAGTTATATAAAAATTTCAATCAATACTAATTAATCGAACTCACGGGCTTACGCGTTCATCAAGCCCCTTTCATAATTTCAATTCATCGTCATCATCGTCCAAACCGTCATCGTAAATCGGAACGGTTATTACACAGCCGTGGGATTCCTGCTGAACGGGTTTAGGCGAATATTTATCCGCTTCGGCTATCATTCTGGCAAATTCCATCTGCACATTGCACTGATCATAGAAACTCAAAGATTTATATTCGGGAGTTTCCTTGAAGTATAACCATTGCGCAAGAAGCCTGTCGTGCCCTGACATAGCCTGATATTCCGCGCTTTCGGATATTTCCTGCCACGATTTTTTTTCGGGCTTCGCTTCTTTTTCCTCTGCCCGTGAACGTGAAACGATTTCTGAAAGTTTACGCAGCTCATTAGACGATTTTTCACAATCATTCATCGGAGCTTCGGTCTTCGGCGCGGACGAAACAGACTTGGGACTGGTCTCAGGTTCGGAAAAATTTTCTGCCTTGTCAAAGTCAGCAACGGGTACAACAGCAGACGGCGTTTTTTCGGCAACTGCTGTTCCATGATGTTCCTGCGAATCCTGCGCTTCGTGTGTAACTGGAACTTCTGAGGACACTGTATCTTCCTGCGTGTTCTGATTAATGGCTTCGGGCTTTGATGATTTTTTCAGCCTGTGATTTTCAGAAGCATAAATAGTTATCCACTGCCCGTTCTCTAAGATACGGGAAACGAGCGGCTCAATCTTGTCAGCGTTCCAGCGGTTTTTCAGACCGTCCGCGTTAAAGGCGTTGGTCGTTAAAACAATTTGAAGACCGTTGCGGTATCTGTAATCGATTATCTGGAACAGATAGTCCATACGGGCATCAGTAGTTTTTTCCTTGCCCCAGTCGTCAAGGACAAGGCACGGCACGTTTTTATATTTAATCATCAAGCCGCCGGGGTCATTGTTGTTCTGATGGGCGTAGCAAATTTCGTCAAGGAGTTCGGGCAGGCTCTTGAAGATCGCCTGATGTCCGTTTCTCATCGCTTCCAAGGCTATGGCTGAGGCTAAATGGCTTTTCCCAGTTCCGGGCTTTCCGGCTAAAATAAGAT
>JAFVEW010000060.1 GCA_017475805.1 Synergistaceae bacterium
ATAGCTCCTACAGCGTGAACGTTATGAACAATGGAACAATGAGGGGAGGGGGATAACAATTCACATAAACATATACGGTGAAAGGATTCAGCTAATGCGACCATAGATAAAAATCGAGCGAAAGAATTATCTACGGTTCTAGTTACGGTTGATAGCAGAAAAGGGAAAATCGTGGATAAAGAAAGACTTATAAACACTAAAACTATACAACAAATGGTCGGGACGAGAGGATTCGAACCTCCGACCCCCTGCACCCCATGCAGATGCGCTAGCCAGACTGCGCTACGTCCCGTAACCAACATGCGGATATTTTAACTTAATTTTATTTTTCGTCAAGCGTGTCGAAACTAAAAGCTATCTTCCTAATAATTTAAGCCTTTTGCATAGTCATTTTTTATTATATAATTTGTCTATCACACAAGATTTCAAAATAAAAAAATTATAAAAAATTTATCGGGGGACTTTTCATGAATGATTTATATTCTATCGGAGAGATGGTAATAGATTTTATCCCGGGCAGCGAAGAAGCAAGCTATATCAGAAAAGCCGGAGGTGCACCTGCGAATGTCGCTATAGCGGCGGCTAAGAACGGCCTTAATGCTGCTATGTGCTGCAAGGTCGGCGATGATAATTTCGGGCATTTCTTAATGGATACTCTTGCAAAATTTAACGTCGAAGCCGTCTGCAAAAATTTATGTAAAGAAGCAGTTACAACGATGGCTTTCGTAACTTTATCGGCTAACGGCGAAAGAGTTTTCACTTTTGCTCGCAAACCCGGAGCCGATATGATGCTCGCCGAAGCTGACGTTAAAGAGGAAGATATAAAAAATTCTATGATCATTCATGCCGGTTCTTGTTCACTTTCAGCACAGCCCGAAAAAGACGCAACTATTAAAGCTATGAGACTTGCTCACGAAAATAAAAAGCTCGTCAGCTTTGACATAAATTATAGAGACCTCATGTGGAACAATGATGTTGACGCATGCGTTAAAGCTGTCAAAGACGTTTTGAAATATGTTGATTTATTGAAACTTTCAGGCGAAGAAATTGACATGATGGGCGGCGAAGGAAATCTTCCTAAGTTAATGAAAGACTATGATATTTCCGTCATCGTTGAAACTCTTGGCTCTGAAGGCGCAAAGGCATTTTTCAAAGACGGAACAGTGAGCGTTAAAGGCCATAAAGTTCACGCTGTTGACGCTACAGGCTGCGGCGACGCTTTCTGGGGAGCTTTTCTTTCAAAATTAAGGCTCGACGGCGTCAAAGAAATTTCCGACATCGATAGCGACAAAATTAAAACTGCTATGAACTACGGAAATATTTCAGGCTGTATCTGCGTTCAAAGTAAAGGCGCAATAGAAGCAATCCCGACGCGAAAACAAATTGAAGAGTATATCCGCAAAAATAATTTAGAAATTTAATTTTCAGGTGTAAAAATAAAAATGTCAATTTGGGAAGAAAAATGTATCATCTCGCCGTCTTTAATCTGTCTCGACATGTGTAATTTAGAGAGTCAGGTTAAAATCGTAGAGAAAAGCGGCGTTAATATGCTTCACGTTGATATTCTTGACGGTCATTTTAGTCCGAGCATGCCGCTTGGCCTCGATACAGTCAGGCAATTAAGAGCAAAAACTGATTTAGCTTTCGATTGTCATGTAATGGTAACTGAGCAGGATTATTTTGTTGATGAGCTGTTGGATATTGGAGTCCAGCAGCTTATTTTTCACGCCGAAACTCAGCCGCATATAGACGGAATGTTAAATAGAATTCATGCTAAAGGAGTCCGCGCCGGAGTTGCTTTGAAACCTTCAACGCCGTTATCTACGCTTGAATACGTTTTAGAGAAATGCGACTCTGTTTTATTAATGTTAATCAATCCGGGCTACGCATTCGTTAAAGGCGAGAAACAAACTGTTTATGCCGAACGAAAAATTAAAGATTTAAGAATGATGATTGACGAGCGCGGATTAAATACGAAAATCGAACTTGACGGCAGAATTTCATCGAAAAACATCGAAGACTGGGGAGGCGGCCTCGCTGATATTTTCGTAACGGGCAGCACGTGCCTCAAACGCGACGACTTAGAAGGAAGTTTTGCAGCGTTAAATCAGATACGGAGGAATTTTATTTCATGAATTTTTCAGAAAGATATTTGAAAGCAAGGACGGACGTTATCGCCGAACTTGATAAGACTTTAGCGGCAATTAAGCCTGAACAGATTGAAAGACTTTACAACGAAATTCAAAAGGCCGATCAAGTTTTCTTTGTCGGAGTCGGCCGCGTTATGATGGCTCTTGAGTGCGTCTGCAAAAGATTTGCTCATTTAGGAATTAAAGCTCACTGCGTCGGAGACATCACAGAACCTGCGATAACTAAAAACGATTTATTAATCGTCGGCTCAGGGTCAGGCGGCTCGTTGTTCCCGCTTGGAATTGCTAAGAAAGCACGCGCCGCTGTCGACTGCAAAATCGTTCACATCGGCTCGAATCAGAATAGCGAAATGAAAGACATTGCTGACTTCATGGTAAGAATTCCCGTGAGAACAAAATTTTATCTTGATGACGAAATTGACTCTTGTCAGCCTATGACGACGATTTTTGACCAGAGTTTATTGTTGCTCGGCGACATTATCGCAAAGATGATGATCGAAGAAAAAAATATTAACATGAAAGACTTGTGGCAATATCATGCAAATCTCGAATAAAAAAGATTTAATGCGTTACGTCGGGACTCTTCAACAAGCTGCTTATGTTCGTCCGATTGAATATGACGAAGGACGCAGCAAAAATTTGAAAGCCTTTGATGTTAAGAACGGCAAAATTTCAATGAGAGTTCTTGCCGATAAATGCCTCGACGTCAGCGAATTTTCATACGGCGGCGTCAACATGAGCTTTTTATCTAAGCCCGGACTTCAAGGACTTGGACATTACGACACCAACGGCCTCGAAGCTCAACGCAGCATTATGGGCGGATTATTTTTCACAGCAGGACTCGAAAATATCGGCGCGCCTTGCAACGTTGACGGAGCTGACTATCCTATGCACGGAAGAATTAGAACAACTCCGGCTGAACATCTTTCGAGCGACGCTTTTTGGGACGGCGATAAATATCACGTGAAAATTTCCGGCGAAATGCGCGAGGCTGCTTTGTTCGGCGAAAATTTAGTTTTGCGACGCAGCATTGAAACTATTTACGGCGAAAAATCTTTCACTCTGACTGACGAATTTGAAAATGAAAATTTCCGCGACGAACCTTTAATGCTTCTCTATCATATTAATATGGGTTGGCCGTTCTTAGATGAGAACACAAAATTTTATATTCCGACTTCAAAAGTTGAGGCTCGTGATAATAACGCTAAAGGCCACGAAGACAGATATAACTTAATGGAAGCTCCGAAAGATAATGAGCCCGAATATGTTTTCATTCATGAAATCAAAGCCGACGCAAATAACGACACTGAAGCAATCGTTGTGAATGAAAATTTGAATTTAGGCTTAAAAATTTCGTGGAATATAAAATATTTGCCTCACTTTATGCAATGGAAATCAATCGCAAGCGGTGATTATGTTGTCGGGCTTGAACCTGCTAACTCTCTCGTTCATGGCCGCGCTTGGTATGGCGATAAAGTTCATAAAATCGCTCCGTTTGCTAAAGAAAAAAATATTTTGCGCTTCACCGTTCTTGAC
>JAFVEW010000061.1 GCA_017475805.1 Synergistaceae bacterium
TTGGAATGAAGCAGAAACATTTTGTGAGAGCGTTAAAGGACATCTTGTGATAATCGAAACAGAAGAAGAGCAAAAAATTATTGAACAGCTCCTTGCTTACGGAGAAAAAAATTCTTATTGGCTTGGTGGCGAAAAAGATTCAAGTAGTACTTGGAAGTGGCTAAATGGAGAAGCTTTAACGTATAAAAATTGGGTTTCAGGCCAAGAACCCAATAATTATGGTGGCATTGAGAACAAGATAATGATTTATCGAGTTAATCATCAGTCAAGCCCATTTGCTATTGCAAATCAATGGAATGACTTGAATGAAGAAGGTGTAACATACAATAATCAAAGTTTTTTTGGGTTAGATAATTTCGGCTTCATATGTGAATGGGACTACGAAAATAACGAAGAAAATTCAATATCAATTCTAACAGCTGAACTTCCCTATGGGATAGTAGGCACGCCATACACTTTTTCTTTTGCTTCCAATACTAATGACGCTATTTGGACACTTGATAAAACGTTACCGTCAGGACTCTCGCTTTCTTCATCAGGAACAATATCAGGAACACCTCAGGCTTCTGGAACATCAAATTTCACTATAACAGCCTCGAAGACGGGAATGATTAGCGCGTCAAAAAATTTTAGTATAACTATAAACGACGTGGAGAAAGAAAAGGAAGTCGATGATAATTCCGGGGGCGGCTGTAATTTTAGTTGGGGAACTTTCAGTATCGCTGGCTTAATAGTTTTGATAAAAAAATTGAGGTGCTAAGAATTTTATATTCCTAACTCCTCATTCCTAATTCCTAATGCGTATTCTTTCGCGCTAAAGTTTCACCAAGCCACTGAACAACGCTGACACCAAGAACTAAAACTATAACGACGACCCAAGTTATATCAATCATATTTCTGTCATGGCCGTAACGAATTGCAAAATCTCCAAGTCCGCCGGCACCGACCGCTCCAGCCATTGCCGTTAAGCCTAAAAGGCTAATAATCGTTATTGTTATTGCACGGATTATAGGAGCTAAACTTTCTCGCAAATAAACTCTGAAAATCACTTCAAAAGGACTTGACCCCATTGACAATGCAGCTTCAACGAGACCTTTATCAGTTTGAGCGAGCGCGCTTTCAACCTGACGCGAGAAAAACGGAGTTGCCCCGAACACTAACGGGACTATAACGCCTCGAACATAAATCGCCGTTCCCATTATCCAGCGCGAAAGAGGCATTAAAGCAGTTAATAAAATTATGAACGGTATCGAACGGAATAAATTTATGATTTTGTCTAAAACTTGATAAATCGGCCGATTTTCCATTATGCCGCCGGGCTTAGTTACAGTTAAAATTATTCCGAATACCAGTCCGAAAATAAAAATAATCGCGCCCGACCACGCTTCCATTAATAAAGTATCGCCGCAAGCCTTCCAAAACTCCGGCAGACGTTTCATTAAGTTCGGCAACAAAACATTAAGCTCCGGCATCTTTGATTACCTCCACTCTGATATTTTTGCTCCTGTAATAATCGATAGCTTTGTTGATTTTTTCACGCACGCCGTTAAAAATTACGACTGTTCCTCCGACCATTGCACCTGCGACTATCTCAACGTCAGCTAAGATAATATTAATTTCAACGTCAAAGGCTCTCGACGCATAAGAAATCAAAGGCTCTGAAACATCAGCGTGAATATAAACAAGACGCGCCATTAATTCACCGGGCTTTAGTTGGATCATCGGGGAATTTTCTTTTATTAAAGTCTCGATTTTCGATAAATTTGAAGTTGTGCGGACAAAATTTCGCGTTACGGGATGTTGAGGATCAGAAAAAATCGTGAAGACGTCGCCTCGCTCAATAATTCTTCCTGCGTCCATTACGGCGGCTTTTCGACAAATATTTTTAACGACTTCCATTTCGTGAGTTATAACGACCATCGTTAAGCCTAATTTTTTATTCAGGTCTTTCAATAATTGCAAAATAGATCCTGTAGTCTGAGGGTCTAACGCACTCGTGGCTTCGTCGCATAATAAAATCGTAGGGTCATTAGCAAGTGCGCGGGCAATAGCAACTCTTTGTTTTTGTCCTCCTGAAAGTTCCGAAGGATAAGCGTTTTCTTTTTCGCCGATTTCGACTAAGTTTAATAACTCGCGGACTTTGTTTTTAATTTCATCTTTGCTCATGCCTTTTAACGGATAAGCTACATTTTGAAAGACAGTTCGCGAAGGCATTAAATTAAACTGCTGGAAAATCATTCCGATTTTCGTTCGAGCTTTGTAGAGTTCGCGAGGTTTTAATTTTGTCATTTCAACGCCGTCGATTTTAACGCTGCCGGAGTCGGGACGTTCAAGCAGATTTATACAGCGCACAAGCGTTGATTTTCCTGCGCCTGAAAAGCCGATTATTCCATAAATGTCGCCGTCGTTAATTGTTAATGAAACATCATTGACGGCGTGAATATCTTTATCTTTGTTTTTATCTGAATGAAAATTCTTTACTACGTGCTCAAGCTCTATCACTAAAATCTCAAGTCCTTTCGTTTTCCACAAGATTTTTCTAACTTTCTTCTCATATTCAGCCAATGATACGTACCCTGTCGCGTCTTTCCGTTACAAAATCTAAGTCGCAGTAATCAACTTTAACGTCTTCAATCTCAAGAAGTTCAGGGATAATGTATTTTACGCGTTCTATTAAAGCATCGACAGATCCGGCCTCAAGAGCAAGAGCGGGTAAATCATCACTTGTTGCCATCCATACAGCTGCCTCGCTGTCCCAAAATAATTTTATCTTGCAGTCCATGATAATTCATTCTCTCCTAAATCTTAATTTCTTATTTTTCTCACGGCGTCTTTCATGATGACGTCATGAGCTCCGCCTTCTATTAAAGTTACAGGCGAGACGAGAGTTAATTTTGCTTTTTCTCTCATTTCCGCAAGATTTAATGCTCCGCAGTTGCAGAACGTAGATTTAATTTTGCTCAAAGTTTCATTGACGTTATCTCTTAAACTTCCGGCGTAAGGTACGTAGCTGTCAACGCCTTCTTCAAATGAAAGTTTAGTTTGAGAAGCGTCGCCGGAGTCGTATCTTTGCCAGTTGCGGGCGCGTGATGAGCCTTCGCCCCAATATTCTTTGACATAATTTCCGTTGACCATAACGCGGTTAGTAGGACTTTCGTCGAAACGGGCAAAATATCTTCCTAACATGCAGAAATCTGCGCCCATTGCAAGAGCTAAAGTGATGTGATAATCCATGACAATTCCGCCGTCGGAGCAAATAGGAACATAAACGCCTGTCTCTTTGAAATATTCATCTCTTGCCTTTGCAACCTCGATAACTGAAGTAGCTTGGCCTCGTCCGATGCCTTTAGCTTCGCGGGTGATACAGATTGAGCCGCCGCCTATACCGATTTTCACAA
>JAFVEW010000062.1 GCA_017475805.1 Synergistaceae bacterium
GTGAGAATACAAAATCAATTCGCACAGCTTGAATTATTAGACAATACTAAGCAGCTTGAAATGTTGGACTCTTGTCTTGACGAAAAAATTAAAAATAAAACCTTCAGAGATTTTCAAGAAATTTACGACAAGGCCAAGACAAGTGCTGACGAGCTAAGAACTATAAAAAAACGCCGCGCCGATATTGAAAAAAAATATTCAAATGCTAAAGAAATTTTTGAACTCGTCAAAATCGCAAAGCCCGAAGCAGGACTTGAAATTAAATTAGAAAATTCTTTGGCTGACCTCACGCATAAAATTTCAAGAAGACAGCGCGCTAAAGAAAGTTTTGACACTCTCACGGGCGGCCTTTCTGAGAACGGATTAATCGGGAACGCTGAAACCTGTTTTGAAGAACTTTATGATTTCATGAGCGACGATGACGCAGACGAAGCTAAACGAGCCTTTGAAAATTTATACGCCGTGATTAAAAATATTTCTAATAACTTTGACGACGAAGACAGCGACTTAAATTCACGTGAAGAAATTGAAACCCGTCTCGGAGCTTTACGGAGATTAAAACGCCTTTGTAATATTCCTGACGAAAATGAATTGTTAAATTATTGCGATGAAATTTATAAAAATCTTGAATGGCTCGAAACAAGCTATAAAGATTTAGAAATTTTATCGGCGCGTTCACTCGACGAAAAGAAAAAAGCTAATGCTCTCGCTATGGAGATCAGGCACGCAAGACACGAAGCCGCAAAAAAATTAGAGTCTCGCGTTAATGATTTATTAAATGAATTAGGAATGTCGGGAATAAATTTCAAAATTAATTTCATAGGCTTGCAAAAATTGACTCGTCTTGGCGGCGATGGAATTGAATTTATTTTGAGCGACGGCTCGCGTGAAGGAAGAATCGAGAAAATTGCTTCGGGCGGAGAACTCAGCCGTTTGCTTTTAGCGTTGCAGTTGTCTTTGCCTCGCGAATACTTACCGCCTACGATAGTTTTTGACGAAGTTGAAGCAGGACTCGGAGGTCATGCTGCCGTGTTGTCGGGAACGCAATTAAAAAAACTTTCTAAAAATTGCCAAGTTATTCTTGTAACTCATGAGGCTTCAATAGCCGCGCTCGGAGACTCTCATATTTTAATTCAAAGGTTAGAAGGCGAAACTTTCATGAAAAACATTAAAGGCGACGAACGAATTAAGGAAATCGCCAGAATGTTATCAGGCTCGCCCGATATGACGGAAGCATTAGAGCACGCTAAAAAATTAATTAAAAGTCAACAGTAAGCAGCAAAAAGTTTTTCGCGTGTTTCTCTAAATTTCTCGGGAACGTCAGAAGTCTGAAGATTTTTTAATACGTCTTCAGTCCCTGCGGCGCATGCAGTCTCGTAATACCAGCATTTATATTCCATGACCCTTAAAACTTGCTGCAGGTCCTCAAGTTCACGGTTAAGAAAATCCCTGCGTTTTTTGAAAATTTTTAGGCGTCTTTTTAATGATTTATCGCCTTGTTCAGTGGCGTCAATAAATTCTTTTATATCTTTAATTGAAAGTCCCGAACGTTTCAGACAGTCAATTAATTTCAAAATTTTATAATCTTCTTCTTCAAAAACTCTTACGTTGTTAGAATTTCGTTTAAGCGAAGGCAACAATCCCTGCTTGTCATAATATCTCAAAGTCGAAGCAGGAAGCCCTGTCATTTTAGAAATTTCTTTTATTGAATAAGCCATTTTGATTTTTTATCTCCTGATTTTATTTTCTTAAAAATTATATTATGATTTCACTAATTAATCTAAGATTTTAATAAAATTTATGGAGGTTTTTTCATGATTACAGAGCTTCTCCCGCAATGTCAAATAAAAATTCCTGCCGCTATTATTTCAAATATGGGACTTCATGAGGGAGATGAGTTTGAAATTTTTGAAAATAACGGCATGATTACGATGATTCCTGTTGTTACTTATCCAAGTGAATATATTTCAAAACTTAATGACGAAATCAAAAATGTAAAAGAAAATATTAAAGCAGGAAAACAGCCTATTTTTGATAGCGTAGATTCGTTGATTGAAGATTTGGAGAATTCTTGATGCTGCAGTTCACATATTCAGAACGTTTTCAAAAACACTATAAAAAACTTTCTGTCGAAGAAAAAAATCAGCTTAAAAGAAAACTCAAAATATTTTCTAATAATCCGTTTCACCCCTCATTGAGAACTAAACGAATACAGGGAACTGATGGACTTTTTGAATTTAGCGTGAATATGGATATTAGAGTTATATGGTTTTATGAAAATAATTCATCAGTCGCATTAATTGATGTGGGGCATCATAATATTCTGAAAAATTTTTGACACGGAAAAAAACTCCCTGATTTTATTTTCTTAAAAATTATAGTATGATTTTATTAATTAATCTAAGATTTTAATAAAATTTATGGGAGTTTTTACATGGATACGTTAATCGAAGAAATAAAAATCAAAACTAATGAAAGCTCAGATAAAAAATATGTCGAACTTACTTACGATGACATAAAAAATTTTTCATTCGAGATAACGCAACAAAATAGAGAGGCTTATAAGATATTAGCTAATGCTTAAATTTTATTTCAGCGAAGAAACTGTTATCGCTATTCATAACGATTTAGTAAAACATACTGGCGGCTCTGAAGAGATTAGAGATAAGGGGCTTTTGTCTTCCGCATTAAATGCTCCGTTTCAATCTTTCGGAGGCCAAGAAATTTTCCCTACTATTTTTGAGAAGGCTGCGCGATTAGCTTGTGGGCTTATTCAAAATCATGCTTTCATTGATGGAAATAAAAGAATAGCTGCTCATATTATGCTTTTATTTTTGCGTGTTAATGGCGTTAGCTTGAAATATTCTCAAAAAGAACTTGGAGATTTATTTTTAGGACTCGCAGACTCAAAGATAACATTTCAAGAATTACTCGAATGGATAATTAGTCACAAAATTTTTGACACGGAAAAAAATTCCCTGTAAAATACTCACGTTTTAATTAATAAAAAATTTATTTTAATTTCAAAATGAAAGGAGATTTCGCGAATGTTTAAGGATTTTAATTTTAATAATGCCCTCGCACTATTAGGACGTGTCGCGGATCTCCGGGACGCGTTAGTTTAGAGCGCGCTTAAAAAATTCGAGAATAACACCGGGATCTGATGATAAAAAATTTGTCAGACCCGGTTTTTGTTATGAGAAAGGAAAGAATCTTTAATGCGTAAAGTAAAAATTTTCGACACAACATTAAGAGACGGCGAACAGTCTCCCGGCTGCAGCATGAATTTAAGCGAGAAAATTGTTATGGCTCGTCAGCTCGATAAGCTTGGCGTTGACATCATTGAAGCAGGTTTTGCAATCGCAAGCCCTATGGATTTCAAGAGCGTTCAGGCAATCGCAGCCGCCGCCTCAAACTGTGTTATCGCAAGCCTCGCACGCTGTAATAAACTTGACATTGATACAGCTTGGGACGCCGTCAAAGAAGCTAAGAAACCGCGTATTCACGTTTTCATTGCGACAAGCGACGTTCATATGCAATATAAATTAAGAATGAATCGTGAGCAAGTTCTGCAGACTATTACAGAGATGGTCGGCTATGCAAAATCAAAATGCGATGACATTGAATTTTCAGCCGAAGACGCCTCACGCTCTGACAGAGAATTTTTAGCAAAGGCTTTTTCTAATGCTATTGCCGCCGGAGCTAAGACTATTAACGTTCCTGATACTGTCGGATATTCAACTCCTCAGGAAATGGGAGATTTAATTTCATATCTTCGTGAGAATGTTCAGGGAATTGAAAACGTAGATATTTCCGTTCACTGCCATAATGACTTAGGCATGGGCGTAGCTAATTCGCTTGCTTGCGTCAAAGCCGGGGCCACTCAAGTTGAATGTACCGTCAACGGGATCGGCGAGCGTGCGGGCAATGCAAGTCTTGAAGAAATCGCTATGGCAATAAGAACAAGACGCGATTTTTACGATGCTGAAACGAACATTAACACCCGCGAAATTTATAAATCGAGTCGACTTTTAAGTAACATAACGGGCGTTCCTATTGCTCCGACCAAGCCTATAGTAGGAGCTAATGCCTTTGCTCACGAGGCCGGAATACATCAGCACGGAATGATCACTAACGCTCAAACTTATGAAATTATGAATCCTGACGAGATCGGCGTGCCTCACCGGGCCTTAGTTCTTGGCAAACATTCAGGTAAACATGCTCTTCGTGAAAGACTTGAAAGCATGGGCTACGAAATTCCTGACGAGGAACTTGAAGATATTTTCACGAGATTCAAGAAGCTCGCTGACCAAAAGAAGACTATTACAAGCTCTGATCTTGAAGCGTTGACTTTGTATCGCTCAAAAATCACGAAACCCGAAGAAGAAAGCCACGCGCCGTCTTGCCAGCTTATTAGTCATTCAATAACGTCAGGCAGCAACATTCCTAAAATTTCTTACGTCAAAATCAAACGCGCTGATGATGTCATGGAAGGTGTCGAAAGCGGAGCAGGTCCTCTTGATGCTGCATTCAAAGCGATAAATAAAATGCTCGGCGTCGAAGCAAGACTTGAAGATTTCAGCGTCAGGGCAGTTACCGAAGGCGAGGACTCAATCGGTGAAGCTGTCGTGAAAATTTCGAGTGCCAAGAGCGGCGAAATGTATACAGGTTCAGGAATTTCTACTGATATTGTAGAGGCATCACTTCAGGCTTATCTCAGCGGCATTAATAAAATGTTCGAGGCTGGAGAATAAATTTCGGTAAAGGATCAGAATTACAGTTATTCATCAAGAGTATTCTAAGTCTTGCGGCTTGTGATAAAATTTCTCAGGCCGTAAATTAATTTTTATTGCTAAGGAGGAAAATAAACATTATGAAAAAGATTTTAACATCCGCAGTTCTTATTTTGGCTATGACTTCAAGCGCATTCGGTGCAGCTTTCAAAATCGGAGGCACAGGCCCTCTCACTGGCGGTGCGGCTATCTACGGCAATGCTGCTAAGAACGGTGCGCAAATCGCAGTAGACGAAATTAACGCTATGGGCGGAGATATTCAGTTTGAACTTCGTTATGAAGACGATACTCATGACGCTGAAAAAGCCGTCAACGCTTATAACGCTCTCAAAGACTGGGGAATGCAGATTTCTTTAGGTTCAGTAACCTCAAAACCTGCGGAAGCTACAGCAGCTGAAAATTTCTCAGACAGAATTTTTGCTCTCACTCCGTCAGCTTCATCAGCAGCAGTAACTGAAGGCAAAGATAACGTTTTCCAAATGTGTTTCGTTGACCCCAACCAGGGTACAGCAAGCGCGAAATATATCGGAGACAGACAGCTCGCTAAGAAAGTCGCCGTTATCTGGAAGAATGACGACGTTTATTCAAAGGGCGTCTATGATACTTTCGTCGAGAACGCTCCGAAATACGGTCTTGAAATCGTAAGCGACATGGCTTTTGCTGACGGCAACGACACAGATTTTTCAGTTCAGCTTACAGACGCTCAGAACAAAGGCGCAGAACTTGTTTTCCTTCCGATGTATTATCAGCCCGCGAGCTTAATTTTCGCTCAGGCCGCCGCTATGGGTTATGCTCCTAAGTGGTTCGGAATTGACGGAATGGACGGAATTTTAACAATGGAAGGCTTTGACAAAGCACTCGCTGAAGGCGTTATGCTTTTAACACCGTTCAATGCTGACTCAAAAGACGAAAAAACTCAGAAATTCGTAGCCGAGTATCAAAAGAGATTCGGCGAAATTCCTAATCAGTTTGCCGCCGACGGTTACGACTGTGTTTACGCTTACAAAGAAGCTCTCGAACTTTCAAAAGCTACGCCCGATATGGACGCTGAAACTATCTGTGCTAAGATGATTGAACAGTTCACGACAATGACTTTCAACGGTATCACCGGCGATAACGTCAAATGGAGCGCAAACGGCGAAGTTACGAAAGACCCCAAAGGCATGGTAATCAAAGACGGTGCTTACGTTGGCCTTGACTAATGACTAATATAATTAGGAAGCAGGAAGTAAAAAAATTTATTAATTCCTAATTCCTCACTCCTAATTCCTAATTAATAAAAGCAGTCTGGGAAACGCGGCCTTAATA
>JAFVEW010000063.1 GCA_017475805.1 Synergistaceae bacterium
ATCGCAGAGGCTTTAGAACAGCAGCACGGCGTTAAAAATTTCGACAAACGAAACATTAAATTAGACGAGACCGTCAAAAATCCCGGAAATTTCAAATTTTCTCTGAAACTTTATCCGGGAGTTCAAGCTGACATGACTTTAATCGTAACTGTCGCGTAATTTTTTAATTTTAGAATGAACTCAGTTTACGGAAACCTCCCTAATAATCCTGAAGCCGAGCGCGCCGTTTTAGGTGCCGCTATGCTATCGAAAGAGGCTTTAGGAAGTGTCATTGAAATTCTAAAACCTGAAGATTTTTTTGACATTAATAACAAAATCGCTTACGAAATTTTAATTTCTATGTACATGGCCGATAAGCCTATAGATTTTGTTACGATTTCAGAAGAATTTAAGGCTCGCGGAGTTTTTGACCGTTTGGGAGGTCAGCCTTTTATTGCCGAACTCATGGACGATATTTCCGTGATGGCTAATGTTACGTATCATGCGGGAATAGTTCGTGAACATTCAATAAGAAGAAAATTGATCGAGGCCGGAAATCGAATAGTTACTCTTGCCTATCAAAACGACAAAACTACGACAGAAATTATCGGCGAGATTGAAAAATTAATCTTTGACGCTTCACAAAATAAAAATTCGTCTGATTTTCGACATGTCCGCGATGTTATTACGCCTGTTTTTGTGAATGTCGAAGAAAGATTTAAGCAGACTGAAACTCACACAGCAGGTTATCCGACGGGCTTCACGGATTTAGATTCTTATACGGGAGGTTTTCAGCCCGGCAGCTTGAATATCATTGCGGCGCGCCCTTCAATGGGAAAGACGGCCTTTGCTATGAATATCGCTCAGTTCGGCGGAACAGAAGCAAACATTCCTGTTTTAGTTTTTAGTTTAGAAATGCCAGCCGAGCAATTAGTTTTAAGAATGTTAGCGGCGGAGTCTCAAGTCGATTTATCGATGCTAAACACTGGAACTTTTGACACTTCAGCCTTCGGATTAGTCCGCGAGGCCTGCGATGTTTTAGCCAAGCGCGAAATTTATATTAGTGATGACTCTATGCTTACAGCTATGGATTTCAGAACTCGCTGTCGAAGATTTAAGACAAAACACCCCGAGCTTGGCTTAATCATAGTTGACTATCTGCAGTTAATGAGTTCCGGGACTGCTAACGCTAATAACGGCCGTCAACAGGAAGTCGCGGAGATTTCAAGAATGTTAAAAGCCGTCGCCCGTGAATTAAATTGTCCTGTCGTAGCTTTGTCGCAGTTATCACGAGCCGCCGAGCAACGAACAGAAAAAAAACCTCAGCTTTCAGACTTGCGAGACTCCGGCGCGATTGAACAGGACGCCGACGTTGTAATTTTATTATTCCGAGAAGATTATTATTCTGACACCGAACAAAACGACGAACAAGACAGCAAGGCCGATATCAGAATTGCTAAAAACAGAAACGGCAGCACAGGAACTTTTCATTTAACTTTCAAACGCGAGTTCACACGCTTTATGAACTACGGCGACGATTATCCCGGAAATTAATAGACTGTAGGCCTAGTTCAGGCTTGCGAAAAAAAACTTTTCGTGATAGGATTCTCCGCGTTCTACTTGGCCTTATCGACTAGTGGTCTAGGTCGTAGCCCTCTCAAGGCTAAAACACGAGTTCGAACCTCGTTAAGGCTACCATTTAAGATTTTAACTTTGAAAACAACGACCTTCGCAGCGATGACGCGGAGGTTTTTTATTATTCAAATCATGATTTATAATACGTGCTGAGTAAGGACGATAAAATAATGAATGAAAGAACAGCTGAAGAAAAATTAAGACAAACCCTTGAAGGGAATATATCAGGAGACGCAACTAAGCGTTCAACTAAACGTGTTATTAGGCGAATAAAAAAGCCGGATATTAAAACAAAATTTGCGGATTCTTTTATGGAAGACTTTGAGAAAAAGCTCGAACAAAGCGAACAAAGCCTTCGTCTTAGTGATATTTCAATAAAAAAAGAAAAATCCGAGCCCAAAATAGTTAAAAGATTAAGGGATGTTGTATCTGCTGATAAAAAGGAAAATATTTCCGCAAAACCTGTCAAAACTATAAAAGCTACGACTTCTAAATCAAAGCCGCAAGAAGTTAGAGAAAAAACAAAAATTGACGAGACTGAAAAAAAACAGGCTTCTAAACCTGCGGAAATTCCAGAAATTAAAAAAATCGAAAAAATTGAAACAAAACCTAAATCCGAAGTTATAGAAACGCAGCAGGAATCTGTCGAAGTTAAAAAGCCTAAATTAGAAGTAATAGAAGAGGCGGCTCCTGAAACAAAAGAGTCGGAGCAAGAGCCAGCAAAAATTAAAACGGAGCCTCATACTGATTCTTTAGAAGAAAAAGCAGAAGAACCTAAACCTGAAATTATAGAAACACCTATAGAGTCTGGGCCTGTTGAAATTAAAATTGAAGATAAAGAGCCTAAGTCTCAACCGCAAGAAGTTCAAGAGAAAATTGAAACTAAAATGTCGGAATCTCTTGACAATCTCAACGAAAATCCAGCGGCGGAAATAGAGCCAGAGCCTAAAATAATAGAAGAAAAAATTATAGAAGAAGCTACAGAGTCGCCTGATATAGAAGGTGTAGAAATCGAACCTGAAGAGCCGACATTGCAGCAGGAAGAAACTCAAGAAGAAAATAAAATAGAAGAACTTAGTCAGGAGCTTGAGCCTGTTGATATCGAAAAAGTCGAAGAGTCTCAAACAGAATCAGAGCCGATTATTGAACCTGAAGTAGAGCAGGAAATATCTGCACAAGAAAATCCGGCAGAGCTTGACTCTGTAGCAATAGAGGCTAAAGAAGTCGAGGAAAAAATCGAAGCAGAGCCTCAGACGGACTCTTCATTAGAAAAAGAAAACACAGAGGAGACCGAGCCTGAAGTTATAGAAACGTCTTCAGAGCCTGTTGAATTTGTTGAGGCCGACGTCGAGAACGAAACAGAGCCAGCGATTGAAGCCGAGATTGAACAAGAGGAGTCGACTTCTGTTTTAGAAGCTGAATCAGAAACAGGAGAAGAGGAAACTCAGCCGGAGCTTCCTGACATTCCTTTAATCAGCGAAAATGATGAAAATGAAAACGCAATCGAGAATTTTGAAGACTCGAATGATTCTAATGTTGATGAAATTTTTGATGATAAAAGTCAACATCAAGACGACTTGCCAGAAATTCCTGTAATCAGTGCCGATGATGCAGGCGAAATTGAAAACTCTGATTTTTCAGATTTAGAATCATTAGAATCAGAAGAAGCTGATATCGAAGACTTGGAATCTGAAATAGAAGAAAATGATGATTCGCAGGAGTCTGAAGATTTTTCACCATCTGCTGACGTCGTTTTGAATGTAGCTGAGGAAATTCCAGAGCAGCCGGAAACTGAATCCGAAGGCGAGTCCGTGCCTGTTTCTGTCGAAATGCCAGAAACTACTAAGACCGCAGAAGATAAATTAATGGCCGACATCGCAGAGGCCATGACAGGAAGCCCCGTAACGCTTGAGACTCGTGAGCCTTTAGAGCCTTACAAAATTCCTGAAGATTTCCTTAACGAAGCTAACAAAGATCCGTCGAAACAGTCAGCTGAAAATAAGTTAATTGCGAGCATTGCTCAGGCTATGTCTGAGTCGTCATTAGATGCGGCTGCAGATAATACTGTTCAAAATTTCGAGGACGAATTAAATAATCTTGATGAAGATTTTGCTGCGTCATTCCCGGACCGTGAACAGCCTTTGACTGAAGAAATTGATCTTTCAGCTTATGAAGAAGACGAACCAAAGCCGACTCCTGAACCTGAATATTTAGCTCCTGAGCCGGAAAAACCTGAAACAGAAATTGAAGCGACTTTTGATGAAGGCCCTTTGCCTGAACCAGTCGAAGAGCCTGAACCTGAGCCTGCTGAGGAAGCTGATAACTCTTCCGAAGAGCCTGACTTGCCTGTAGCTCCTATTGAAGATTTTGAAGAAGTTGAAAAAGAGACAGGAGAGTTAGCTCCGCAAGAAAGCGAATCGCAAGAGCAGCTGGAAGAAATTAAAACTGAAACAGAGCCTGAATTTCCTGAAATCGAAGTCAGCGAGCCGGAGACTAAAGAAATAGATCAGGGAATAACGTCAGCCCCCGAAATTCAAGAAGACGATAATGACGATGATGATGTGTCTTTTCTTGACGGAATGCCTGCGGATTTACTTGCAGCTATGTCAATGCCTGAAGATGACACATCAAACGAGCCGCCAGCGCAGGAAGTCAGCTCTTATTCGATGGGAAAAGCTCATAATCAAGAGCCTGAAAATAGCTTATTAGGTGATTTAGACGAGGTTAATAATAACTTTACATCGGGCGAAATTTCACCTGAAAGCAATTTTGAAGACAATGATGATGATAATGATGATTTCGATGTTAATTCGCTCGGCGGTACTTTCGGCGCAGCTATGTCAATGCCTGCTTATGATGAGCCGGGATTACTAGAGCCGGAGCCAATACCTGAAATTGAAAATAATTACGATACAGATTTGCCTTCGCCCGGAGGTTTTAGACCTTTCCCAGATGACGAAGATGAAGAAGATGAAAAGGAAGTCGAAAAAAGCGGATTTTTTGCGCCGTTGTGCCTTGCAGCATTATTAGGAGTAGGCGGCTTTATAGCTTGGCAATTTACTCAATTTACAAGCAGCTTCGGCGGCGGTATGAATCCCGTTAGTGCTATAGCTAATTTTGCGGCTAATCCGGCATATGAATACGCAGTAGATTTTATTTTTGACTCTAATTTAAGCGGACGAATGGCACAGCGCGGCAAAGAAGGCTGGCAAGTCGTAGGCTCGCGTCGAACTCAAGACAGCATCACAGGCCAATTAGGCTATGAGTTTATTTTCATGCGAGAAACTAAGTAAAAACTAAGAATCATGACATTGAACGGAGGAGCGCAGCTTGGAGCAAAAAGATAATATGAATTTTGAAGATGAAAACTCGCCTTCGAGCGGAAATTTTACAAGTCCTGATCCCGGCGAAGAACAAGAAAAGGAGAAAGTTATGGGTTTACGAGAAAAAGTAGCTATGAAAACGAAAAAAGGCAATGGCTCTGATCTTAAAAAAATCAAAGAAAAAGGCAAGAGATCTTCTTCATCAGGCGGAATTTTTACGCCGCTTTTGTTGATCGCGCTACTTGGGGTTTGCGGTTTCGTAGCGTGGCAGTTAATGCAGCTTAATAATCGTCTTTCCGGCGGCGGAGCGGGCATGGATTTTGGTGCAGGATTTTCGTCAGTACCTAGCGATTCTAATTCGTATGAATACGCAGTAGATTTTATTTTTGACTCTAATTTAAGCGGACGAATGGCACAGCGCGGCAAAGAAGGCTGGCAAGTCGTGGGCTCGCGTAGAACTCAAGACAGCATCACAGGTCAATTAGGCTACGAATTTATTTTTATGCGAAAGACTAAAAATTAAAAAATCATGGCTTTATTTTCAAAATTAAAAGAAAGTCTCAAGGGCGTCCGAGAAAAATGGAGCGGAGGAATTTCAAAATTATTTTCCGCTAAAAATTTTGACGCTGAATTTTGGGACGAACTCGAAGCTCAATTAATCGCGGGTGATACAGGCCTCGATTTCACAGAAGAAATTTTAGATTTTCTAAAAACTGAGGCCAAGAGCAAAAATATAAAAACTCCGAGCGAACTAAAAAATATTTTCGTCGAAAAGATTGCGAGCGAATTAATTTCCGTTCCGGGTATGGGCAAAAGTTTTGATTTAAGCAATAAGCCGTTAGTTTTATTAATGATCGGTGTAAACGGAAGCGGGAAAACAACTTCAGCCGGAAAATTAGCGACGATGTATAAAAATCAGGGCAAAAAAGTTATCATGGCCGCAGCCGACACTTTCAGAGCCGCCGCCGTCGAGCAATTAAAAATCTGGGGCGAGCGTTCGGGTGTTCGAGTCGTTGCTCAAGGTCAAGGGAGTGATCCAGCAGCCGTAGCTTTTGACGCTTGGAAAGCCGCTGAAAGTTCAAAATCTGATGTTTTAATTGTCGACACAGCAGGACGGCTTCATGATAAGCATAATTTAATGGAAGAATTAAAAAAGATTCACCGCATTCTTTTGCGCGAAGCAGGAGCTGAGAGACTCGAAACTGTTTTAGTTTTAGATGCCGTTCTCGGTCAAAATTCTGTCGCTCAAGCTGAAACTTTTAATAATATAATCCCTATTTCTTCGATAATTTTGACAAAATATGACAACACTGCAAAAGGCGGAGTCGTTCTTTCAATAGCTAAAAAATTAAAAGTTCCTGTGCGTTACATCGGGCTTGGTGAAGGCGCGGAAGACTTAAATAATTTTGCGCCTAATGAGTTTGCAGATGCTTTAATGGAAATGGAAAAACTTTCGTGAACAATCCCTATACAGATTTAAGTTCTTTAACGCCCGACTCAACTTTATTATTTTTTTTGCGGACGCTTTTCAGCACGGCGGCCGAGTATGGCGTTTATATTCCTGACACTGGCGACGCTGTCGTTATTAACAAGGGTCAATTGATTTCGATGATTGAGCGAAACTGCGCCGAAGCAATGATTAAGAGATTGCCGCAGCTTGCTCAACGAAATATTTTCAAGCCTCTTGACGTTGAAAAAATTGATGAGCTTGAAATTGAAGACTCGCTCGCTCTTTACGTCAAAAATACAGGCTCTTTCATAGGAAATCTTGAGCTTGCTTTGAATCCTGACGCTACGCAATTTCCTGAATGGTGGAACGCCCCCGTGCCGTTTGCAATGTCTTCACGCGGAGTTTTGAAATTAAACGATAAAGCCGTGAGTATGTTCGGAACAGGTCTTGAAAAATTAAATGCTGCAGAACTTCCTGACCGAGATGAATTTATAGTGCGTCTTGACGGATTGAACGGAACGAGGTTTATAGCGTTTCGATTTTTAAGTCCGGGAATTTTTACAATCGATGACTGCACCGAAGATTTAACTGACGCTCAGGATATTACGTGGTGGGCGGCTGTTGGCAGAACTTGGGTAAAAGAAATAGAATCACGCGGAGGTACTTGGCAAAGGCTCTCGAATCCTCCCGAAGGTAAAAGCAAAAATTTTCGCGTCTGTGAATGGAACGACGAAATTCAAGGCTATTTGAATATCGAAATGCCTAAAAAGAAAATCAAGAGTGATGAGTTCGGAGTTAAGAATAAAAAGAAAAATACTCCTGCTAAGCCTAAAATTGAAGAAATCAAGGAAGAAGAAAAAAAAGGAAATACTGAATCCGAAATTAAAGAAAATCCCGATGACGTAATCGGACATATAGGTCCGCAGGCTATGGCGTTGCTTGCTTCGGGACAGCCGCGCGAAGGAACATCGTTTTTAATTTAGAAAAAATTTTATTTATTTATTAAAGTCTTAAAAATTTCGCTCCGAAAATCAGAATGAACATGAGAAAAGGCCATTAAGTTTTAGGCCAATTTGTAAAATTTTATTTATTTATTTTTAACGTTTGAAACCTTTTCGCGAATTAGGATAAAGGTTACTAAGCAACAAAGCGCAACACAGCCAACGCCGCAGATATTCGCACCGGTACTCATGAGGGACGGGCGCGAGCGTTTCAAGATTGGGATAAATTCCGGAAAAAGATTTCTGCGAAACGGGCGGGGAACTCTCGGAAAATAATTAATGAGAGGCGGAATTAAAGCTAAACTCTTGCACACGGAAGGCAGGAGCAAAATTTACTAAACATTTACAGGGAGGTTTTTTACAATGTCAATGGTAATTAATCACAACATACCGGCTTTACAGAGCTACAACATCGTAAACAGTACGAGCAACTCTCTCCAGAAGTCGATCCAGAAACTTTCAAGCGGTCTCCGTATCAACTCAGCCGCAGACGACGCAGCAGGACTTGCTATCAGCGAAAAAATGCGCGCTCAGGTCAACGGCCTCGACCGTGCAGTAGCCAATACTCAGGACGGTATCAGCCTTATTCAGACAGCTGAAGGCGCACTTAGTGAAACTCACTCAATTCTTCAGAGAATGCGCGAGCTTTCAGTTCAGGCAGCCAACGACACTTTAACGCAGCAGGACAGAAGCTA
>JAFVEW010000064.1 GCA_017475805.1 Synergistaceae bacterium
AATTTCAAGCGGCAACTTAGATTATAGAGCAAAAATTCACGATAATGACGAAATAGGAGATTTAGCAAAGAGTTTTAATGATATGGCTGTATCTCTTAAAGATTATATTAGAGATTTAGCGGCCGTTACAGCTGAAAAAGAACGTATCGGAGCTGAATTGAACGTCGCTACAAAAATTCAGGCCGATATGCTGCCGAGAATTTTCCCGCCTTATCCTGACCGCAAAGAATTTGATATTTATGCAACGATGACACCTGCAAAAGAGGTCGGCGGCGACTTTTATGACTTCTTCTTAATTAATCACAATCATTTAGGGCTTGTAATGGCAGATGTTTCAGGAAAAGGAGTTCCTGCCGCGCTTTTCATGGTAATTGCAAAAACTTTAATCAAAAATAGAGCAATGATGGGCGGCTCGCCTGCTGAAATCCTGCATGATGTTAATAATCAACTCTGTGAAGGCAATGACGCAGAATTATTTGTTACTGTATGGCTTGGAATTTTGGAAATCTCAACAGGTAAAATTGTATCTTCTAATGCCGGTCATGAATATCCTGCGTTAAAACGTGCTGACGGCAAGTTTGAGCTTTTGAAATCGAAACACAGTCCGGCTGTTGCTACGATGGAAGATATAAAATTCCGTGAAATCGAATTTTCCTTAAATAGCGGCGATATTTTGTATATTTATACTGACGGAGTTGCAGAAGCCACAAATTCAGCTGAGGAGCTTTACGGCACTGATAGAATGATAGACGCGCTCAACAAAAATGCAGATGCACCAATCGAAGAAATCTTAGCAGATGTTAAGAAAGATGTTGATGATTTCACCGGTGATGCTCCGCAATTTGATGATATAACTATGCTTGGCATTAAATACTACGGTCAGGAGGTGAACAAAATGGTAGAAACTAAAAAACTTGATATTTCAGCTGAAATCAAAAATTTAGACACTGTGCTTACTTTTGTCGATGAGCAGCTTGAAAAATACGGTTGTACACCTAAAGTTCAAATGCAAATTGACATAGCCGTTGAAGAAATTTTTGTAAATATAGCAAATTATGCTTATAATCCTGAGATAGGTTCAGCAGACATCATCGTTGAAATTCAAGAAGAGCCATTAGCCGTTACTATAACATTTACTGACGGCGGCGTGCCGTATGATCCTTTGAAAAAGCCCGACCCTGACATAACTCTACCGGCTGAAGAGCGTCAAATCGGCGGTCTTGGTATCTATATGGTAAAAAAGAGCATGGATGATATTTCCTACGAGTATAAAGAAGGAAAAAATATTCTTACTCTAAAGAAAAATTTGTAATTTTTAGGAGTGATTTTTGTGAAAAAATTTTTGTATGCTTTAATTTTTGTATGTGTGTTTGCAAGTTCGTCTTTTGCTGGCGTAAAAACTTCAGTTAATGCAGGCGTTTTAACTTATCTTGGAACGACTGAGCAGGAATTTCAAACAGCTCTCGATGAGTTAAGAAAAGCCGTCGCCCCCTTGATCCCTACTGAAGAAGAAAAAAGCGAGTGGGCAGCTTATGACAGACTTGAAGGCTTTTTAGCTTCATTGGTAGAAATGCGAAGGGTTGTTCGTTTTTATGATTCGCTTCTCTCAATGCAAATGGCACTGCGTTCTCATAAAGTTGACGAAATCGCGCTTCCTGAGCCTGTGGGAATGTATCTTGTAAGCAATAATCCTAAGTATGACATTTGTTTTTCGTTAAACATGATGCCGTCTACAATTTCTTTCGGTTTTAAGCGCGGAAATACTGCGTTACAAAAAGAATTCAACTCGGCAATAGCTTCAATGAGAAAAGACGGAACATTAGCGCGTTTACAGAAAAATTTTGTTACAGAGCTTGCAGGAGAGCATGAACAAGTGAAATTTACAAATTTCAAAAACGCTCCAACTGTTCGAGTTGCAGTAACGGGAGATTTGCCGCCTATTGACTTTATCGCCGCAGACGGAACACCGACAGGTTACAATACTGCAATTTTATCTGAAATTGGTAAACGCATAAAAAAGAATATAAGATTGGTAAGTATCGAAGCCGGAGCTCGTTCAGCAGCACTTGCAGGTGAGCGCGTTGACGTCGTTTTTTGGTATAGAAGCACTGACGGCATTAAGGCTCCTAAACAAGCAAAAGGTAAAAATCTTAAGAACGTCATGAAAGACAACTTAGACGGCGTAATACTTTCCGAACCTTATTACGAATGGGATACTGATTTAATAATCGGACTTGCGGATTAAAAAATGAAAAAGTTTTTGTGTTTAATTTTGCTTTTTAGTATTATGTCATCGAGTGCTTATGCGCTTGAAAAACGAGTTATAAAGCTGGGTTTGCTTTCAAAATTAAATTCAAGCGAAGAAGAATTTTTAGATACTTGGAAAAAAACTTATGCACCTAAAAATGAAAATCTTGAAATTATTGTAAAATTTTACGATACTCTTCCGGCTATGCAAATGGCGTTGAATGCTGGAGAAATTCATGAAATCATTTTGCCTGACGTTGTAGCCGAATATATCATGAATACAAATAAAGAGTATGTTTCGCGCCTCGTTTTGCGTTCAAAAGGAATGGGATTAGCTTTCGGTTTTCGTGAAGACAGCAAAGAACTTCGAGATAGCTTTAATGCCGCACTTTCAGCACTTAAAGACGATTGGACTTTATCATCACTCGAAGGCGTTTATATAGCATCTCCAAATGAGCAGTCATTAGAGCCTGTAGAATTTGTAAAATTTGAAGGAGCAGACACCGTAAAAGTCGCTGTAACAGGCGATTTGCCGCCTATAGATTTTATAGCCGCTGACGGCAAACCTGCGGGTTTTAATACTGCAGTTCTTGCGGAAATTGGTGCGTATATAAAAAAGAACATTGAGCTTGTCAACATAGATTCAGGCGCAAGAAGTTCAGCTCTTGCTTCAGGACGTGCCGATGTTGTATTTTGGTATGAAGTTGATATGTCCGCAGATACTCAATCAGACGTTCCTGACGGAATAATCCTCTCTACGCCTTATTTTGAGTGGAACAGATTTATTCATTTACGAAAAGCTGAAAAAGAATATTCAGGCTCTAATTGGTGGTCAATGCGAGACTTTTTGAATTTGTATTGGTGAGGAAAATGAAAAAATTTTTGTGTTTAATTTTTGCGTTATTTTTTAGTGTTAATGCTGCTTTTGCGGCTGGTGATTACGTCGGATTTTTGACGCGGTTAAAAACAACGCCCGAAGAATTTTTCATGCAAATGAAAACAGCGTGGGCAACTAAAGGCTGGGTCATTGAAGGCGGAGATCACTCAAAAAGCGAGGCAAAATTTTACGACTCTTTGATGTTGATGCAAATGGCGTTGAACGCCGGAGAAATTAACGAAATGATTTTGCCGGAATTTGTAGCTGAGTATTTAGTAAAAATAGATAAACGTTACGCTCCGTCCTGCATTTCAAATTCAGGGCCTATGAATTTATGCTTCGGATTTTTGAAGGAAAATCAAGCACTCGCAAACAAATGGAATTTTGCTTTAATCTCAATGCGAGATGATTACACATTAGCAGGATTGGAACAGAAATATATCAAAAATTTTCCCGAAGATAATTCGTACGACTATATTTATGGCATA
>JAFVEW010000065.1 GCA_017475805.1 Synergistaceae bacterium
GGCTTTAACGTTATTTCAGTGCCTTATATGTTCGATGACCAAGAGCAATTATTAAAATATCTTCACAGCGACGTAGGTGTCGAACTTTTCAACCGTGTTAATTCACTGGGAATCACGGTCGTTGGCAAATGGACACGTTCATTTAGAGAAATTACAAATTCAAAACGCCCTATAAGTAAGCCAAGTGATTTTCAAGGAGTTTTCTTGCGAGTTCCTAATAACCCGCTTTATGTAGAGTTTTTCACTTCATGCGGAGCTATAACGACACCGATGGATGTTTCTGGAGTTTATAAAGGTCTTGAGAAAGGATATATCGATGGCCAAGATAATCCGCTTGATGTAGCTTATTCAAATAAATTTTATGAAGTTCAAAAATATATTTCATTTACTAATCACATGGCTGACGTATGGCTGGTAGGAATTAATACAAAATTTCTTAAAAAACTCAGCAGAAAAGAGCAGTCTGCTATCGAACGCGCAGGGCAAGAAGTTCAAAAATGGAATGTCAAAATGATAGCCGAGCAGGATAAAATTGTGCTTGAAGAACTTTTAGATAAAGGCATGGAAGCTAATGAAATTTCAAAAGAAGCTCAGCAGCAATTTGTCGAAATTTCTAAATCATGTTATGACAAATTCAAGCAGTTAATTAGAGACGATGAACTCTTAAAGGCAACTGCAAAATTCACCGGAAAATCTGTAGATTAATAGGCCGGGTTTCCGGTCTTTATTTTTTTTCTGGAAAAACGTATCACCATTTAATGGAGCGTATGCTAAAATGAAGACACCGAAAATAAATCGAAAGTAAAAATAAAATATGAGGGAGTTTTGTCGCTATGAAAAAATTTTTTGCGATTTTTTTAGCAATTCTTTTGATTCTTTCAATGACAATGACCGCTTCAGCTGCGAAAAAAATAAAAATTTCTGTCCCTGATTCAAGCACTTCTTACATATGTATGGCTGCGAAAGAATTTGCCAAGCGCGCCAGTGAATATTCAGAAGACTCGCTCGAATTTGAAGTTGTCCCTGACGGCGTTTTATATGAAGGCGATACAGCTTACGGGATACAGCAACTCAGTAACGGTTCGCTCCCGATAGTCATTCTTTCATCGGCAATCTATACAAATTTTATGCCCAGCTTCAATGTTATTTCAGTGCCTTACATGTTTGACGATCAGGAGCAATTATTAGAATATCTTAATAGCGATATAGGCAAAGAACTTTTCAACCGCGTTAATTTAATGGGAATAACTGTCGCGGGCAAATGGACCCGTTCATTCAGAGAAATTACAAATTCAAAACACCCTATAAGAAATCCCAGCGACCTTCAAGGAATTGTTTTAAGAGTCCCTAATAACGCTCTTTACGTAGAATTTTTCACGGCTTGCGGAGCTGTAACAACGCCTATGGATTTTTCAGGAGTTTATAACGCTCTTCAAAGAGAATATTTAGACGGCCAAGAAAATCCCCTTGATGTTCCTTATTCGAGCAAGTTTTACGAAGTTCAAAAATATATTTCATTTACTAATCACATGGCCGACGCTTGGGTAGTGGGAATTAATACAAAATTTTTCAAAAAACTCAGCAAAAAAGAGCAATTTGCAATCGAACGAGCAGGCGATGAAGTCCAAGAATGGAACGTCAAAATGATGGAATAACAAGATAAAATCGCGCTGCAAACGCTTTTAGATAACGGAATGGAAGCTAACGAAATTTCGAGACTGTCGCAAAAAGAGTTTATTGAAATTTCAAAATCATGTTACGAAAAATTTAAGCAATTAATTCGCGATGATAAACTCTTTGAAGACACCGCAAAATTTACAGGAAGAACTGCAAATTAATTAGAATTTAGGAATGAAGAGTTAGGAATTTTTTTATTTTTTAACTCTTAGCTTTATAGTCAATTTTTTATCAGGAGGTTTTTTCAAAAAATGAAAAACGTATCATTTGATTACTCGAATGCGCAGAAATTCGTAGCCGCTCACGAGATCGAGAGCATGAAGTTCACAGCCGTCAATGCCGCCGAAAAATTAAAATCGCGTAAGGGCGAAGGCAACGACTTTTTAGGCTGGATTGACCTTCCCGTCAACTACGACAAAGAAGAATTTGCACGCATCAAAGCCGCCGCGAAAAAAATTCAGAGCGATTCTGACGTTCTTTTAGTAATCGGCATCGGAGGATCATATCTCGGAGCACGCGCTGCAGTTGAATTTTTGC
Organism: Synergistaceae bacterium; assembly: GCA_017475805.1. The sequence continues at coordinate 2,215 of JAFVEW010000065.1, forward strand.
GTCATGGTTTCTACAACGAAATGAGCAAAGAAGCCCGCAAAACTCCGCAAATTTATTACGTCGGCAACAGCATGAGCGGAACTTACCTTAAAGACGTTATCGACCTGCTTGAAGGCAAAGACTTTTCAATCAATGTCATCTCGAAATCAGGAACGACGACAGAGTCTGCTATTGCTTTCAGAGTTTTCCAAGAACTTTTAGTGAAAAAATACGGAAAAGCTGAAGCAGCCAAGCGCGTTTATTCAACGACAGACAAGGCTCGCGGAGCTTTGAAGACTCTTTCCGACGCTGAAGGTTACGAATGTTTTGTAATTCCCGACGACGTAGGCGGAAGATTTTCAGTTTTAACTCCTGTAGGTTTGCTGCCGATCGCCGTTAGTGGTGCTGACATTGATAAGCTCATGGAAGGCGCAGCTTCTTTCAGAGAAATCGCGCTTAATAATCCCTATGAAGAAAATCCTTCATTATTGTATGCCGGCCTAAGAAACATTTTCGCGAGAAAAGGCAAAGCCATTGAAATTTTAGTGAACTATGAGCCTTCAATGCACTATATTTCAGAGTGGTGGAAGCAGCTTTTCGGCGAGAGCGAAGGCAAAGATCAGCACGGAATTTTCCCAGCTTCAGTGGATTTGACAACAGATTTGCACTCAATGGGTCAATTCATTCAGGACGGCAATAGAATAATGTATGAAACAGTCATGAACGTCGAGAAGCCTCGCGAAGACTTGACATTGAAAGCTCAGGAAAACAACCTTGACGGTCTTAATTATTTAGCCGACAAGACCATGAATTACGTCAATCAGTGCGCTATGAAAGGCACTATGGCTGCTCACATTGACGGCGGCGTGCCTAACTTCATTGTCAACATTCCTGAACAAAACGAGTTCTATCTCGGCCAGCTTTTCTATTTCTTTGAATACACTGTTGCTGTAAGCGGCTATATTCTTGGAATTAACCCGTTCGACCAGCCTGGCGTTGAATTTTATAAGAGCAACATGTTCAAATTACTTGGAAAACCCGGTAAATAAAATAAAAATTACGGAAAATTTAATCCCCTGTTCGCAAAGTGCAGGGGAATTTTGTTTAATTATTAGCAGCTAACTGTCCGCAAGCCGCCATTATATCTGTGCCGCGTTCTTTTCGTAATTCAAACTCGATTTTTAATTCGCTTAAAGCCCTGCAAAAATCTTTAATTCGAGACTCACTCGAACGTTTTAATTCAGGTCTTGAAGGGATCGGATTAAACGGGATCAGATTTATATAAGGCTGCAGACCGTCAAGCAGTGCCGCCATTTCGTAAGCGTATTCGACGTCATCATTTACTCTATCGATTAAAGCATATTCGATTGTAATTCGTTCGCCCGTTTTTTCACGATAAAATTTCAAAGCATCAACTAATTTTGAAAGCGGATATTTATTATTAATCGGCATCAATTTTGAGCGAAGTTCGTCGTTCGTTGCGTGAAGCGAAAGAGAAAGTCTCAACGGAATTTCAAAATTTGCTAAATCTTCAATGCCTGGCACGACCCCTGAAGTCGAAATAGTTATATGACGCGCTCCTAAGTTTCTCATATTCTTATCATTTAATGCTCGAATTGCTGCGAAGACGTTATCTTCATTTAATAAAGGCTCGCCCATTCCCATGAAGACGATATTGTTAATGTCGGCTCCGTTAATTTTTTCCATCATTAAAAACTGCCCTAAAATTTCGCCTCTAGTTAAATTTCGTTTGAAGCCGTTAGCTCCGGTCTCGCAAAACGTACAGGCTAAAGGACAGCCAGCTTGGCTTGATATACACGCAGTTTTATGGCCGCCGTGATTTAATAGAACGGACTCGATTTTATTTCCGTCTGAAAGAAGCCATAAAAATTTTTTAGTTCCGTCCTTTGAATTTTGCTGCTTAATTAAAACAGGGAAAGTCATTAAAACACTTTCTGTTAATTTTGTGCGAAAATCTTTCGAGAGATTCGTCATATCGTGATAATTAAAAACTTTTTTCGCGTAAATCCATCCGCAAACTTGAGCAGCTCGAAATTTTGGCTCGTTCCATTTTGAAAATAAAATCTGCCAATCATTCAATGAAAGTTCTAAAGCGTCGCAAGTCATAGTAATTCAATTAGGAAATAGGAGTTAGAAGTTAGGAATTAACAGACAAAATTTTTTATTCCTAATTTTTTATTCCTAATTCTTAATTCCCCCCTTTGATATAATCGTTTTAATTTTTAATAATTAGGAATTATGAGTGAGAAATAAGCGGTGAAAAAATTTTTTTACTTCCTACTTCCTACTTCCTAACTCCTACTTAAATTATAACGGAGGGAAAATAAATCTTGGGAAAAGTTGTAAAAAATTTAGGACTTTATCTCGTGCTTGTTGTTGCTGTCGTCTCGATGGTCAACAATTACTTAACACCGGAAGAAGTTCAAAAACAATACGACGAAATCAGCTACAGCCAATTTTTCAAAGAATTTGACGCAGGCAATATTAAAATTTTACAGATTAGAAATAACACCACTCAGGGCGAGTCGACTTCGGCTTTAATTCAGGGCGAACTTCAGAACGGCGAAAGATTTATAACTTACGCTCTTGATGCTTCATGGCTTGCTGACAAAGCCGCCGCTAAGGGAATTACCGTAACGATCGAAGCACCTCAGCGAAATGTTTGGTGGATGACTTTATTAACGTCCTTGTTCCCGACGCTTTTATTAATCGGCGTTTGGGTTTACTTTATGAACAATATGCAGCCTGGCGGCTCTAATCGAATGATGACATTCGGGCGCAGCAAAGCTAAATTATTTTTAGATAATAAACCTAAAATTAAATTTGACGCTGTTGCAGGCTGCGACGAAGCTAAAGAAGAATTGCAGGAAGTTATAGAATTTCTCAAAGAACCAGAAAAATTTAAGAAACTCGGCGCAAAAGTTCCTAAAGGCGTTTTGCTCGTAGGTCCTCCCGGTACTGGAAAGACTCTTTTAGCAAAGGCTACAGCGGGTGAAGCTGACGTTCCTTTTTTCAGCACAAGCGGCTCTGAATTTGTTGAAATGTTAGTCGGCGTAGGTGCAGCTCGTGTTCGAGATTTATTTGAGCAGGCAAAAAAATATCAGCCTTGTATAATTTTCATTGATGAGCTTGACGCAGTAGGACGACACAGAGGCGCGGGACTTGGCGGCGGTCATGACGAACGAGAACAGACTTTGAATCAAATTTTAGTTGAGCTTGACGGCTTCGACGACAACGGCAGTACGATTTTAATCGCCGCTACTAACAGGCCGGATATTTTAGACCCTGCTTTGTTAAGGCCGGGACGTTTTGATCGTCATATTGTCGTTGATAAGCCAGACGTTAGAGGCCGCGAAGAAGTTTTGAACGTTCACATGAAGGACAAAGAATTTGCAAACGATGTTGACGTTAGAGTCTTAGCTCGTCGGACTCCGGGACTTGTCGGGGCTGATCTTGCGAATTTGATTAATGAAGGAGCTTTATTAGCTGCCCGTAAAAATCATGAAAAAATTACGATGGAAGACTTAGAAGAAGGCATTGAAAGAGTAATGGCCGGCCCTGAACGCAAGAGCCGCTTAATTAATGACCACGAGAAAAAAATAATCGCTTACCATGAAACGGGGCACGCAATCGTTGCAAAAATTTTGCCCGGTGCTGATCCTGTTCACAAAATTTCGATTATTCCGAGAGGACACGCTGCCTTAGGCTACACTCTGCAGCTTCCCGAAGAAGATAGATTTTTAATGTCAAAGTCTGATTTAATGAATCGAATTTCGATTTTATTAAGCGGACGTGTAAGCGAAGAAATTGTTTTCAATGACGTTACCAGCGGCGCAGCTAATGACCTTGACAGAGCTACTGAAATAGCGCGTCAAATGGTTACTCAGCTTGGAATGAGTGAAGCTCTTGGTCTTGTGAAGTTAGGGAAGAAACGCGAAGAAATTTTCTTAGGCCGCGACATTTCTGAAGATAGGAATTACAGTGAAGAAATTGCTTTCGCTATTGATAAAGAAGTCAAGGCTATCATCGACGAGTGTTACGAACGCGCAAAAGAAATTTTGACGGAACATAGAGATTTGCTTGATAAAATCGCGTCAGTTCTGCTCGATCGTGAAATTCTTGACGCTGAAGAATTTGATAAATTAGTCAACGAAAATAAAAAGTCCGAGACGGAACGAAAATCGCCCGATGTCCCGGAGCTTCCAAATATTCGAGTTGATAATATTCCTAATTCAAGCAGAGAATTTTTGGCGTAGTCTAAATTAAATCTTAAAATTAGCCGTTATGTCCGTGCCCTCTCCGGGTGCGGATTTAATTTTCAAAGTTCCTTCCATTAAGGACATTCTCTCTTTCATGCTTGCAAGGCCGCGATGACCTTCGACGCGTAGAGTTTCGTGATTAATATTTTCAGAATCAAAGCCGCAGCCGTTGTCGGTGATTTCAAGAGTCATATTATTTTCACTATCTTTGCGCAAATGAACATTAATCTCTGTAGCTTCACCGTGCCGCACAGCGTTCGAGACAGCCTCTTGGACTATTCTCAATAAAGAAAGAGATTTTTCATTGTCAATTTCAATTTCGCGCGAGTCATCGTCAAAATCAAAATCCGCTGAAACTTGAACATCATAGACTTGTGATAATCTTTCAGCTAATTCAGTCAGAGCTTCGACAAGTCCCAAGTCCATCCACGGCGGCGCAAGTTCGTCGCATAAAGACCTAAGCTCACGAACGACTCCCTTTGCGATTGTTTCAGTTAATTTAATTCTCGAAATATCTACGACGTTCTCATCGTCTATAGTCATGTGAAGCTGCTGAACTAATGCTGTAATATCCTGCAAAGGTCCATCATGAATCTCGCGAGCCATATCGACTCTCTCACGTTCTTGAGCCTGAACAACATCGCGGACGTAACGATTTCGTAAATTATCTCGTTCGACGGCAGCTCCAGCGAAACGTCTTAAGGCAGTGTGAACGCTCTCGATTTCTTTGACGGCGTTTTTCTCTAATTTTTCAGGAACATCAATGCCGAGTGTCATGTCGTCAATTTCAGCAACTAAAGATTTCAAAGGATTAACGAGCCTGCTCCAAAGTAATTTAATCGCTATGAAGCTGCTTAAAGCAATCACCATTAATAAAAACGGCCAAACTCGAACAACACCGACGAGTCCTCCTAATAACTGCTGCCATGAAACCGCCGCTACGACATAGCCGCCTCCAGCACGATTGACGGGATAGACAGCTAAAGTATATTTAGCACCCTGAGCGTCTTCAACTTTTACGGCCTGCCCAACAGGAAGATTATTTCGCCAAATTGTCGCTATATTCATTGCGCCGGGCGAGGCTATAACTACTCTGCCGCTATGGTCAATCAAAGCTACCCAGCCTGGAATTGAAGGTCCCCATGAAAAGAACGGGAATTTTGTGAAATCACTAAGCATTGAAAAAGACCAAATTTCAGCACTTGAACTTAAATGATAAGACATGCTCTCGGCTAAGTCCTGAACGTAAGAACTAAC
>JAFVEW010000066.1 GCA_017475805.1 Synergistaceae bacterium
CCCGTCCGCTTTGAGTTCCGCGAGGGCTTTATTAACGGCCTCAACAAGTTCTGAATTGCCTTTTCTAAAACCAATCGCGTAACTTTCTTCCGAAAGGACTTCTTCCATGACCGCAAGACCTTCGACTTCATTAAGGAATCTACGCGCAGGCATTTCGTCCATGACAATGGCCCTGATTTTCCCCTGACGGAGTGCCGCGACCGCGTCAACGTATTTCTCGTAGGTCGTAAGCAAAAGACTTTTATTGTCGCCTAATAAATCCTCGGCGATATATTGTCCTGTAGTTCCACGCTGAGCAGCAAGCCTCTGGTTTTTAAGGTCGTCAATGGTTTTGAGCTTGGGTTCGTCGGCAAATGCACAAGCGCACAAAGCAAGCACTGAAAGGACTGTCAAAGCCGCTAAAAATTTTTTCATGATTAAAGATAAGCCTCCTGAAAAAAAATTTAATTTTCTGCAAAATTTCTGAACATTATATAACAGTTAAAGATGAATCAATTGTAAACTTTGAGTGCCTGTTTGAAGTTTACAATTAAAATTTTTGAAAATTTTTTATTGCAATCGAAAGTTAAAAATTAAATTTATAAAGAGTTATGTTCAGCGAATCAAACCGGTGCGGCTGTGTTAGTAAAAGTATTAGTAAAAATAAAAAAATAATTCCCGTAACGCTTCGGGAATTTATAGAAGAATTATAACATGAAAAATTAAAATTCTGTTTTATACTTTCCGTGCAGAAATTTATGGGGAGATGAAATTTAATTGAGGCTTAACGCTTTTTTATCATCGTGCGGAGCCGCTTCAAGGCGGAAATCCGAAACAATAATTCTTGAAGGCCGCGTCAAGGTCAATAATAAAATCGTGCTTGCGCCGTTCTTTCAGGTTGACACTGACAATGACACTGTAACTTTGGACGGGAAAATATTAAAATTCTCAGAGCACGTTTATTACGTTATTAACAAGCCTGCCGGGTACGTCTGCGCGGTCAGCGATAAATATGACCCCGTGATAATAGATTTAATTCCAGAAAATCATGAACGTCTTTATCCGGTCGGAAGGCTCGACAGGGAAAGCGAAGGGCTTTTAATTCTCACGAATGACGGGAATTTTACACAGAGCGTTCTTCATCCATCAAAAGAAATTCACAAAGAATACGAGGCTTTATTAAATTTACCTATTAACAACAAGCAGCTCGAACGGTGGCGCAGGGGTTTTGAAATTACAGAAGGGCGCATTGTCAAACCGATAAATATTAATGTCATGAAAAAAGAACCTTTGAATCAATGGATAAGCATAACGATAGCCGAAGGACTCAAACGCGAGATCAGGCTCATGGCGAAACAGGCCGGCTTCAACGTCAAAAGGCTGATACGCCGCAAAATCGGGAAAATGGTTCTCGAAAAATTAAAGCCGGGGGAGTTTATGCGTTTGTCTTTTTCAGACTTGCAGACTAAAATATTCAATGGTGGGGCAGTTTAATTTTTCAAAAAGGAGGCAATGTTCATGAGTGAGATTGATGTGAAGTCAAGGGAAATTATAAAAGCTAAGATAATAAGCAAAATGTCTGACATAAAATCGTTTCCGCAGTTTGTCATAGAAACGATGAAAAAATTAAATGATCCCGAAAGCAATGCCGCGGACGTTGCAAAAAGCCTTTCAAGGGACGAGGGGCTTGTTTTGAGGGTTTTGAAACTTGCCAATTCGGGAGCTTACGGAATGTCAAGGACGATTTCAAACGTTTCGGAAGCAATTGCCCTGCTGGGTTATAAAAGCGTAAGAAATTTAATTCTTGCCGCGACGGTCTATTCGGCAATGGACAAGGGGCTGACGGGTTACGCTCTTGACAGGGGCGAACTTTGGAGACATTCTTTAATGGTTGCCTACACGTCGCGCGAGCTTGCGAGGATAACGGGCAAAGTCCCTATGGAAGACGCTTACGTCGGTGGATTATTGCATGACATCGGCAAAGTAATTCTTA